>DBLC01000150.1:1948-17884 GCA_002297935.1 Dialister sp. UBA734 | reverse complement strand
CTTGAGAAACCTGAGAAACCTGAGAAACCTGAGAAACTTGAGCAACCTGAGAAACCTGAGAAACTTGAGAAACCTGAGCAACTTGAGCAACTTGAGTAACCTGAGTAACTTTGCATCAGCAGAATAGATATGTGATATGTCTTACAAGGAGGAAGAAAAACGATCATGAACACAATGCAGGATCCGATTTACGATCCCCATGGAAAAATTTCATTTCAAAAAGCCATTCCCTTTGGCTTGCAGCATGTACTGGCTATGTTCGTTGCCAATATCGCGCCGATTCTGATTGTGGCAGGAGCGGTGAGGATGGACGCGTCCGAATCGGCGGCCCTGGTGCAGTCGGCCATGATCATTGCTGGCGTAGGCTCTTTATTGCAGCTATTTCCTATCTGGCGATTCGGCAGCGGTATGCCTATCATCATGGGCATCAGCTTCACCTTCGTGTCCGTGGCTTGTGTCATTGGGACCAAGTATGGGTATGGTGCAGTCCTGGGGGCCGCATTGATTGGTGGTATCCTGGAAGGTATCCTGGGTCTTGGTGCGTCCTGGTGGCGGAAATTTGTACCGCCCATCGTCTCTGCCTCTGTGGTGACAGCCATCGGTTTCTCCCTGCTTCCTATCGGTGCCAATTCCTTTGGCGGTGGCTTCGGCAATCCAGAATTTGGGGACCAGAAATACATGATTGTAGGCACCGTGACCCTCGTGGCTTGTTTGCTTTTCAATCTGAAAGCTCGCTCTTTCTATAAACAGCTGTCTGTACTGTTTGGCCTGGTGGTGGGGTACATCACCGCTTACTGCATGGGCATGGTGGATTTGTCTCGCTTGACCCAAGTACCGCTCATTTCATTGCCAGGCTTCATGCCGGTACAGTTGGAATTTCACGGCGATGCGATTTTCTCGTTCTTCTTGATTTTTTTAGTCTCCGCCACAGAAACACTGGGGGATACCAGCGCGCTGGCCACCATGGGCTTTGGTCGGGAACCGAAGAGCAAAGAAGTGTCCGGCTCCATTGCGGTGGATGGCTTCATCAGTAGTTTGTCGTCCCTCTTCGGTTGTATGCCTATTACCTCGTTCAGTCAGAACGTGGGCCTCATTGCAATGACCAAAGTGGTGAATAAGAAAGCCATCGGTTGCGGCGCTGCCATTATGATTCTGGCAGGCCTCTTCCCTGGTTTGGGCGTCATCCTGGCGTCGCTTCCCGATGCGGTTCTTGGGGGATGCACGTTGATGATGTTTGGCTCCATTGTCGTCAGTGGCGTTCGTATGCTGGGCGAATGTGGCTTCTCTCAAAGAAATATGAGCATCGCCGCTTTGTCTTTGAGCATCGGCCTTGGCTTCACCCAGACTCCACAGATTTTCCGCATTTTCCCCGAACTGATTCGCTCCGTCTTCGCGGAAAACTGCGTAGCCGTAGTCTTCCTAGTGGCTCTAGTGCTGAACTTGGTGTTCCCGAAAGAAGAAACACCGGAAGATCAGCCGATTATTACGGAATAGTATGGTATAAGTCCTTCTCACTTGGTGGGGAGGATTTTTAATTAGGAATTAGGAATGAGGAATGAAGGAGCGGCGCACAGCTTATAAAGCGCCGCAGAATATAATTTTCTTGGTGACTGGTGACTGGTGACTGGGGATTAGTAGCTAGGCCCTGGGGGCTTGAATATGCTAATGGATGCTGAAGATATCATGCATATTTACCCCCTTCCTTAGGAAGGGGGGCAGGGGGGATAGGAAGATGAAGAAGAGTTGTTAGACTATCCGCTAGAAAGGGCGCCTAAACGAGTAGAGGTAAACCTATTGTATACCGCTAGAGCAAGCTATCCCCTGGACTTTTCGCTATGCTCAAGTCCTATCCCCTTCCAAAGGAAGGGGATTATTCATGGATACGTTAGTGATTATTCGCACATTTGAGGAACCTGAGAAACTTGAGAACCCTGAGCCACCTGAGTAACCTGCAATTTCTAGCGGGACTATTGAGAGGATATCACAGCGGTAACATCTCAATCCGTGTCAAGTAATGCAACTTGACGTCGATAATCTTTGCACTCACGTCTTTTCGTCACACCTTATAAAATTTTTTGATTTGAAAATTATTATAATTCATATATAATATATACAGAAGGATAAGCAAGGAGCTTATTCAAGAAAGGGGGATTTCATTATGGAATTAACAGTTAGAGGAAAGAATCTTGAAATGACCGATGCTCTGCATAGTTATGTAGAAAAGCATACAGGAAAAATCCAGAGGTACTTCGATAAACCGATAAAAATTAATGTTTTACTCCGTATTTCCAATATGACCAAAACCTGCGAAACTACCGTGTTTGTAGATGGTGTGATCCTTCGTGGGGTTGAAAAATCTGATGACATGTACAAATCCATTGATTTGGTATTTGATAAGGTAGAACGTCAGATTCATAAGTATAAAACACGTCTGGCTAAGAAGTTCAAAGAAAGAAATACTCTTTCTAGACAGTTCGTTCTGGAAAAAGAAGCCGCTTCTGTACCGGCTGATACCGAATTTGAAATCGTAAAGACCAAACATTTCAATATCAGCCCTATGTCTCCAGAAGAAGCTATCCTGCAGATGAACCTGCTGGGACACAATTTCTTCATGTTCTTCAACTCCGATACCGAAGCTATGGCTGTGGTATATCGCAGAGATGACGGCAAGTATGGCCTGATTGATGCTGAAAAATAAATAGTGATTCATAAAGGACCGTGAGGCGTTGGCTTCATGGTCCTTTTGTTTTGGGTGACTAGTGACTGGTGACTCGTGACTCGTAACTGGTAGCTAGTGGCTAGTAGCTAGTAGCTAGTAGCTAGGCCCTGGGGATTAGGGCGGCCATGTATGAGCCAGGCATTTCGCACGAGTAAGAAAATGTAGAAAGGGTTATTATTCTGCTGAATATGTTCCATGCCATAAAACAAGCTAACGCTATCAAAAAGGTTATAAGGGTTATAAAAGGTTATGTGAAAAGGCAGTATGCACATAACCTTTTATAACCTTTATAACCTTTATAACCTTGTCACTAGCCATTATTGTTCTATGTTAGAAATAGCAAGCAGCAGAATAATAACCTAATCCCTAGGGCCTAATCCCTAGCTACTAGTCACTCAAAAATCAAAATTTCAAAAAAATCTGAAAAAGGAGCGGAAAATCGGCTCCTTTTTTTGACTATAGGCTATGAGTTTGTTAAAATAAATTAGACGTATTCAAAAATGGAATCATTGTGCTTTAAGGAAATGAAAGTAAGACATATTTCTTTGAGATGTGAAGTTGGGGACTGCTATGCAGGCAACGAGTTGAGTCAGTAGGTGCAATTTCGATAGAAATTACAGGTTGCTCAGGGTTCTCAGGTTGCTCAGGGTTCTCAGGTTCCTCGAATGTGCGAATCAACGCTAGCGTTATCATTTCATTCGAGGAATGTGAGAACCTTAAGAACCATCAGAACCTTAAGAACCTTTTCTGCGAAAGAAATCATCCTATATTTTGCTTAACGTAATGGTGTTAGCTTATCGGTAGACGCTAGCACTATTTGCTCGTTCGAGGAACCTGAGAAACTTGAGAATCCTTAGAACCCTGAGCAACCTGTTTACCTCAATGCCACTTCCATTAGATTCTATGTGTTAAAGGAGAACCCTAGATGTTTGATAAGTTTTTTGATCGCTTGTTCAACGGGTCCAATGAGAAAGAAATCAAAAAGATTCGTAAAATTGTAGAACAGCAAATCAATCCGCTGGAAGAGGGATTGAAGAAATTAAGTGATTCTTCTTTGTCCAACAAGACAAATGAATTCAAGGCCCGTCTGGCAAAAGGCGAAACCTTGGATGATATCATGCCGGAAGCGTTTGCGGTTATCCGTGAAGCCTCCCGTCGTGTGCTGGGGATGCGCCATTTCGATACTCAGCTCATCGGTGGGATCATTCTCCATCGAGGAAATATTGCGGAAATGTGCACCGGAGAAGGGAAAACCCTGGTAGCTACCGCTCCGGTTTACCTGAATGCCCTGGAAGGAAAGGGCGTCCATGTCATCACCGTCAATGATTACCTGGCAAAACGAGACAGTGAATGGATGGGACAGGTGTACAAATTTCTGGGTCTCTCTGTGGGCCTGATTGTCCATGATTTGGATTTCCAGCAGAGAAAGATTGCCTACAATTCAGATATCACCTACGGGACCAACAATGAATTTGGTTTCGATTATCTCCGTGATAACATGGTTACTTCTCTGGACCAGATGGTGCAGCGGCCGCTTCACTATTGCTTAATCGATGAAGTGGACTCCATTCTGATTGATGAAGCCCGTACACCACTGATTATTTCCGGCCCGGGACAGAAATCCACCGATAACTACTACGTGATGGCGAAACTGGTTCCCCAGCTGAAAAAAGATGAAGACTATACTATCGATGAAAAGCAGAAGACCGTAGCGCCTACCGAAGCAGGCGTAGCAAAGATGGAAAAACTGCTTCATGTAGAAAATCTATACGATGCCGAAAACTTGGAATTGAACCATCTTTTCGTCCAGGCTCTTCGTGCCCAGACCATGATGGAACGAGACAAGGACTATGTAGTCAAAGATGGGGAAGTAGTCATTGTCGACGAATTTACCGGCCGTATGATGTATGGCCGTCGCTATTCCGATGGACTCCACCAGGCCATTGAAGCCAAAGAAGGACTGGAAGTACAGCGGGAAAGCCAGACATTGGCAACCATTACGTTCCAGAACTATTTCCGTATGTACGACAAGCTGGCTGGTATGACCGGTACGGCTAAGACGGAAGAACAGGAATTTATCAAGATTTATGGTCTGCCGGTTCTTCAGGTACCGACCAATAAACCGATTCAGCGTAAAGATTTGCCTGATGTGGTTTTCAAGAACAAGAGAGGCAAGTATAAAGCGGTTGTGAAAGAAGTGCAGCGTCGTCATGCCACCGGTCAGCCAATTCTGATTGGTACCACTTCCATCGAACAGTCCGAAGAATTGTCTCACATGCTGACCCAGGCAGGTATTGTTCATAGCGTCCTCAATGCGAAATACCATGAAAAAGAAGCAGCCATCGTAGCCCAGGCCGGTCAGAAGGGACAGGTCACCATTGCTACCAACATGGCAGGCCGTGGTACCGATATTTCCTTAGGCGAAGGGGTCGCCGAACTGGGCGGTCTCGCTATCATCGGTACGGAACGTCACGAAAGCCGTCGTATCGATAACCAGCTCCGTGGCCGTGCAGGACGTCAGGGGGACCCGGGCTCCAGCCAGTTCTTCCTGTCCTTGGAAGATGATTTGCTCCGTATTTTCGGTGGCGACAACATCAAGAAGTTCATGGAAAAAATGGGCCTCGAAGAAGACGAACCGATCAACAGCCGCATGGTATCCAATGCCATTCAGAAAGCCCAGAAGCGCGTAGAAGCTAGAAACTTTGATATCCGTAAATATGTCTTGGAATACGATGACGTCATGAACCAGCAGAGAAAAGTGGTTTACGACCAGCGCCGGAAGATTCTCGAAGGGGAGAATATGAAGGACCAGATCATGAACATGGTGGATTCCATCATCGAAAAGGGCATGGAAACCTATGCAGACCCGAAACTCTATCCAGAAGAATGGGATTTCGAAGGCCTTCTGAAATATGCGGAGAAATATTTCTTAGCGCCCGGTGAAATCAAACTGGAAGACGTAGAAGACATGAGTCGCGAAGAAATGGAAGACAAGCTGAAGACCGTGGCCCATGAAACTTACGATGCCAGAGAAAAATCCATCGGTTCTCCGATGATGCGTGAACTGGAAAAAGCAGTGATGCTGAAAGTGGTGGATTCCAAGTGGATGGAACACCTGGATGATATGGATATGCTGAAAGAAGGCATCAGCCTCCGCTCCTATGGCCAGAGAAATCCAATCGTAGAATACAAGGTAGAAGCTTTCGATATTTTCGAAGAAATGCAGCAAGCCATGATGGAAACCATCATCCTCTACCTGTATCATATCCAGATTCGCTTCACCACTGACCCGGAAGCAGAAGCCCAGGGACAGGCACACTTGGAAAAACCAGAAACCCCAGCACCCGATGACCATTTGAAAGATGCTACAGAACATTATGTAGATGACAATGGCAATCAGGAAACGGAAAAGGCGGAAGAAAAGTAGACAAGCGGTTTGAATGGATATATTCCATTGGAAAGAAAATCATAGCGGCATAAGGTTAGCCCTTCGGGCAGGTTATACGTGCTCTTACGTGAATCTAACAAACTCTTGGATCCATAGAGGATGGGGTAAAAAAGGTTATGCAATAAAGCGTAGCATGTAGGGCAAAGATTTCAACTTTGACGTTTGTTCAAGGCTAATATAAATAACCCTGTTTAACCTTTTATAACCTTGCCATTGGCCATTGCTTCTCTATGTTTAGATAATGACAAACTGCGAATAGATAACCTTTATGGTTTGCGTTAGCATGGTTCTAATGCAGGACGAAATAGATTCGCATAGTTAGTGACAACCCCAGGGTTCTTTGATTGTGAACAATCAAAGGCCCTGTTGTGGCTTGTTCATATAAATTAAAAACAAAATAAAAAACAGAAAGAGAGATGACAAAGCGTGTTAGAAGATTTGAAAAAAACTTTAACAGAACTGCTCAATCACGAAAAAGAAATAAGGGATTCACTTTGACTTACCTCAGCTGAAAGAACGAATCGCAAGTTACGATATTCAGATGAGTGACCCCACTTTCTGGGATGATGCGGACAAGGCCCGTGAAATTTCCCAGGAAGCCACCGAGGCGAAAGAAGCCTATGATACCTATACCCGCCTGTTTGCTAGAGCGGAAGGATTGAAGGAACTGCTGGACCTGGCCATCGAGGAAGACGACCAGGGGATGGAACCGGAAATCAAGAAAGAACTGGATGAACTGAAAGAAATTCTGGATAAGAAAGAAATCGAACTTCTTTTGAGTGAACCTTACGATGCCAACAATGCGATCATTACGTTCCATGCCGGTGCCGGCGGTACCGAAGCCCAGGACTGGACAGAAATGCTGATTCGCATGTACATCAAATGGGCTGAATCGGAAGGATTCCAGTTGGAAGAACTGAACATGCTCCCTGGCGATGAAGCAGGCATCAAGAGTGCTGAATATATGGTGAAAGGGAAATACGCTTATGGATTCCTGAAATCTGAAAAAGGGGTTCATCGACTGGTTCGTATTTCTCCATTTGACGCAGCCAAACGTCGCCATACCTCCTTCTCCGCTGTGGATGTCATGCCAGAAATCAGCGATGATGTGGAAGTGGACCTGAACATGGCCGATGTGCGTGTAGACTACTATCGCTCTAGTGGCGCCGGCGGTCAGCATATCAATAAGACCAGTTCCGCGGTCCGCATGACCCATATCCCCACCGGTATTGTGGCAGCCTGCCAGAATGAACGGTCCCAGTTCCAGAACAAGGAACAGTGTCTCCGCCTTCTCCGTGCGAAACTCTATGAATTAGAGCTGAAGAAGAGAGAACAGATGACAGCGGCTATCGAAGGGGAACAGCAGTCTATCGAATGGGGCAGCCAGATTCGCTCCTACGTATTCCAGCCTTACACCTTGGTGAAAGATAACAGAACCGGTATCGAAACCGGGAACATCCAAGCCGTCATGGACGGCGCCCTGAATCCATTCATTGAAGGGTATCTGAAGATGAATAAGTTTAAGGGGAAGGAAAAATAAGTGCGGTGTGTATGTTGCACCATGGTGAAAAAAGATAGTCCATTGGTGACTGGTAGACTGGTGACTAGTGACTGGGCGTAGGTTTCCCAATCCTAGTCACCAGTCACTAGTCCCTAGTCACTCATTAGGTAGGTAGAATGAAAGCTTTACAAAATAGAGCCTTTCACTGGTTGGCTGTTTTGATGTTCATTGGCTTCTGTGCTGCAGGACTCATTTCCTGGCAGCGATTTGAAGTGGAACACAACGCCAAGCAGGTGGAAATGGTCTATGATTATTACAATGTCATTGACAGCGCCGTAGAAGAAGGGAAGTCAGCAGACGAATTATTTTCTTTATATAAGAAGAGCGGCATCACTTCTTTAGCCATTTACGATGAAACGCCGGAGAAATTGATCAATCACAATTTCATCCGCGTGTATCGTGGTTACGATTTCCAGTTCAGAAATCCTGGTGTCTCTGGCATTGAAGAAGAAAAAATGTATATCCAACCTGGCAGCAGCAGCGAAGGGGCGGCGTACTTTGCAGAATTGAAGCGTCACCTGGAACTGATTTACGGACAGGAAAAAGTCCGCACCTTGTCTGCCAATGGGGTAGAGACTTTGGAAGTGGAAGGAAACTACAGTAAATTCATGACCGTGCCTTTGGGTATTTTCAAAGAAACGGTCAAGAAAGCGTCCCAGCGGGATTTCTACTTGGTTCTCCGTCCAGCCAATATCCCTCACGCCTCCAAAGAATTGATTGATACCTTCTTTGCAGCCATGGATTCGTCGGATAAAGTCAGCGCGGTGCTGTTCCAGGGGAAAGAAGCCTTGGGATACAAAGACCATTTGGACTATGTGTCCAGTGAACTGAACAAACGACACGTGCCATTGGTTATGATTGAAGCGCAGAACCAGCTGGGCTTTGAACCCCAGGCAGGGCTGTTGGATTTGGCAAAGAAATCCAATTATGACTTGGTTCGTCTCTATGCCATGTCCAAAGATGAACTGATTAAAATCAATCAGAAAGAAGCGTCTTCCCGGTTCTATATTTCTGATATTGAAAGAAATATCCGTATGAACCTGTTCCCATCCTACAAATTTGCGGCCGATGGGAAGAGCCTTTCCGAAACCAACGCGTCCTATATCCAGGGCGTGACAGACCGATTGGAAAATCACGGGTTCACTGTAGGGAAAGCCTCTGTGATGGCGCCCTATTTCCCATCCAATGGGCTGCGGGCTTTGGCTATGATGGGCGCTCTCTCCTTGGTAGTCACCGCATTGCTTCTCCTGCTCCCGGGTCTAAAAAAATGGAGCATCTGGATCGAAGCCATCGGCTTGGTGGGTACCCAGGGATTGTACTGGGGACTGCACATGAACCTGGTACTGCAGCTGCTCGCTTTGGGCGCTGCGGTTTGCACTCCTGTGGTGGTAGTCACTTTATTCCTGAATTATTGTGTGAAACGGAAAGACATGGCCTTTTCCGATATCGGATGGGCAAAGCTGTTCCTGGAATCGGTGGCGATTCTTTGGGGCGCTGGCATTCTGTCTCTCATGGGCGCTGCCTTCGTCAGTGGTCTGTTGGGAGATATTCGGTATTTCCTGGAAATGGAAATTTTCCGCGGCGTGAAAGCCACCTTTGTTTTGCCGTTGGTATTGATTTCTGTGGTGTATATCCAGAAGTTCCCCTTCTTTGGCAAGACCGTTTCGTCAGATAAAGATTTCGTTTCCTTTGTGAAAAAATTCTGCCATGTGCAGATTAAACTGGGCCTCTTGGTCGGTCTGGGCCTGTTGGCTGTGGTTGGCTTCGTTTTCATTGGCCGCAGCGGCAACAATGGAGCCCCGGTGCCGCAGTTTGAAATTGCGCTCCGCCGTTTCCTGGAAGATCTGATGTATGCCCGTCCCCGCGAAAAGGAATTCCTTTTCGGTCATCCCGCCGTGCTGGTGTCTTTGGCTGCTTTATATAGAAAGTGGCCGCAGATTTTGCACTATTTCCTCATTGTGGCGGTCACCATCGGACAGGGGTCCATGGTGGAAACCTTTGCCCATATGAGAAGTCCTTTCATCTTGAGCTTCATTCGCGGCCTTGATGGATTGGCAGCCGGCACCTTGTCTATGGTGGGCGCCCTTCTGGCAGTGATGATTCTGGTACGAATCACCAAGTTCTTTGGAGAACGATATGGAAAAGTATAAGATAGTGATTTCCGGCTATTATGGCTTTAACAATGCAGGCGATGAAGCTATGCTGCTGGCCATATTACAGGCACTTCGGAAAACCTTCCATGCACCGGATATCACTGTCATTTCTGGAAATCCATCGGCTACATCGGAAACCTTTGGGGTCGATACGGTGCCCCGGTTTGGCATATGGCCCATCCTGAAAGCCCTTTTCCGGTCCGATTTTCTCATCAGCGGCGGCGGAAGTTTGCTGCAGGATGTGACCAGCTGGAAAAGCATGGTGTATTACTTGACCATCATCATTGTGGGGGTTCTCTTTCGGAAGCGGGTATATCTCTATTCCCAGGGCATCGGACCCGTGCGGTATCGCGTGATTCGTATCATTTTGAAGCATGTGCTGAATCACGTGGATGCTATTACGGTGCGTGATAAGGAATCGAAAGGATTCCTGCAGCGCCTCGGGGTGCATAGGAAAATATACACCACCGCCGATGCGGTCCTTTCGTTGGAACCGGCTGATACATCTTTGGGAAAGAAAATTCTCCAAAGAAATAACATCGATGGGTCCCGTAAATTGGTGGGCATTGCCATTCGCAACTGGAAAGATACATCTCGGTGGATGACAGCCCTGAAGGCTTGCGTGCTTCGCTTGGTGTCGGAAAAGAATTGTGATGTGGTGTTCATCCCCATGCAGTTCCCAGAAGATGCAGAAGCGGCAGAAGCCATAGGAAATCATGATCATGTACATATCCTGAAAGAGGGCTATAGTATCGAAGAATTGATGTCCCTTTTAGGAAATATGGACGTGGTGATCGGTATGCGCCTTCACGCCATGATTTTCTCCGCCTTGATGCACGTGCCGTTCCTGGGTATTTCCTATGACCCGAAGATTGATAATTTCTTGGCCTTAATTCATAGAAAATCCAGCTGTTCTATCGGAGACATGAAGGAAGAAAAGTTATATAATGAAACGTGTGAACTGCTTGCCCATTCCCTTTCTGAGGAAGAATGGCAGCAAGTCGAAGCACTTCGCAAACAGGCATGTGAAAATGTAGAAATTTTGGAAACATTGGTTAGAAAGGGGTAGAAGGTGACTGGTGACTCGTGACTGGGAAGATGTTTCCCTAGTCACCAGTCACTAGTCACTAGCTACTAGCTACCAGATTACCCTAAGGAGGAAAACAAATGAGCCAGCTGACTGCCGAAGAGCTTACTGCTCTTCAAAGCAAAGCCAAGGATGTCCGTGTGGATATTCTGAAAATGATTACAAAAGCCAATTCCGGTCATACCGGCGGTTCTTTATCTGCTGCGGATATTTTGACCTTACTGTTTTTCCATGAAATGCATGTGGATCCGAAAGACCCGAAGAAAGCCGATCGGGACCGTCTGGTTCTTTCCAAAGGCCATGGCGCACCGGCTCTCTATGCGGTATTGGCTGAAAAAGGCTATTTCCCGAAAGAAGAACTGGACCATCTCCGTCAGGCTGGTCATATGCTCCAGGGCCATCCGGATATGAAACACACCCCAGGCGTGGACATGACCACCGGTTCTCTCGGCCAGGGCATCAGTGCTGCTTGCGGTATGGCGCTGGCTTCCAAGATGGATAAAGCCGATTGGCGAGTATTTACCATCTTGGGCGATGGCGAATTGGAAGAAGGCCAGGTATGGGAAGCGGCTATGTATGCGGCCCATTACAAACTGGACCATCTCACCGCGTTTGTAGATAACAACGGTCTGCAGATTGATGGACCGATTACAGAAGTCATGTCTTCTCTTCCGATTGGCGAAAAATTCAAAGCTTTCGGTTGGCATGTGATTGAAACCGATGGACACGACATGGAAAAACTCCATGAAGCCATCGAAGAAGCGAAATCCGTTTCTGGCAAACCGACCATGATTGTCATGAAGACCGTCAAAGGCAAAGGCGTACCGGAAATTGAAAACCAGGTGGGCTGGCATGGCAAGGCACCAAGCGCAGAAGAATGTGAAAGATTTATTAAAGCAGTGGAGGCAGAATAATGGGGAAGGCAACACGTGACGCATACGGTGAAGCACTGAAAGAATTGGGTGCTGTAAATCCTGATATTGTAGTTTTGGATGCTGACCTGTCTGCATCGACTAAGACACAGGTTTTTGCGAAAGCCTATCCGGATCGTTTCTTTGATACGGGCATTGCGGAAGGAAATATGATGGGCGTAGCTGCAGGACTGGCTGCGGCTGGCAAGATTCCTTTCGCTTCTACCTTTGCGGTTTTCGGCGCCGGTAGAGCCTACGAACAGATTCGTAATTCCATTTGCTATCCGAAACTGAATGTGAAAGTGGCTGTGACCCATTCCGGTCTGACCGTCGGCGAAGATGGGGCGACCCACCAGATGCTGGAAGACATCACTCTCATGAGAGCGTTGCCAAACATGACCGTAGTGGTTCCGGCTGACGCAGAAGAAACCAAAGCGGTGATTCACTGGGCGGCTTCCTACCAGGGACCAGTATATATCCGCATGGGCCGTGCCAAATGCGATGACATCACCCCAGAAGGCACCACTTTTACACCAGGCAAGAGCTTCCAGGTGTGCGACGGCAAAGATGTGACCATTATCGCTTGCGGCATCATGGTAGCCAAAGCCAAAGAAGCCGCTGACCTTTTGGCAGCCAAGGGTATTTCTGCTCGGGTCATCAACATGAGCTCCATCAAACCGATTGATGAAGAAGCGATTCTCAAAGCCGCAGAAGAAACCGGTCATATCGTGACCTGTGAAGAACACTCCATCAAAGGCGGTCTCGGCGGCGCTGTAGCAGAAGTGCTGTGCCTCCACAAACCAGTCCCCATGGCTATGGTAGGTGTCAACGACAGCTTCGGCGAATCCGGCAAAGCAGAAGACCTGCTGGAAAAATACGGCCTCACCGCAGCGCACATCGCAGAAGAAGCAGAAGCATTACTGAAGAGATAATTGTTGTTGGTTGCTGGTTGTTGGTTGTTAGGAAATACTGTGGCACTACTGGTGCATCAGTGTGATGAAAAAATCATAGAGAGTATGGTATCTAGGGATTAGTGGCTAGGGATTAGGAAATATTTCTAACATCTAGCTCCTAATCCCTAGATACTAATCCCTAATCCCTTTTATCACTTTCCTAACAACAAACAACAGACAACAAACAACCAAAATGGAAAGCGAGGATTTAATGATTACTTTTGATCAGGTGTCACTCAAGTACGATGCGAAACACACCGCCCTCAGTAACATTAATATTCATATCGATAAAGGAGAGTTTGTATTTGTTGTAGGACCCAGCGGAGCTGGTAAATCCACGTTTGTGAAAATCCTGACCCATGAACTGATTCCCGAATCGGGTACGGTCATTGTGAATGGGATGAAAATTAACAAACTGAAATCCAGCAAGGTGCCGTACTATCGGCGTTCGTTGGGCATTGTGTTCCAGGATTTCCGTCTTCTTTCTGAAAAGACAGTATTTGAAAATATTGCCTTCGTTCTTCGTGTCACCGGCGTGCGACCTAAGGAAATCAAAGCGAAAGTGCACCGCGTGCTGGATTTGGTCGGCCTTCGGGGCAAGGAAAAAGAGCTGCCGTCCAAATTGTCCGGCGGGGAACAGCAGCGTGTAGCCATCGCCAGAGCCTTGGTGAATCAGCCGGTTCTTCTCATTGCGGATGAACCAACCGGCAACCTGGACCCCAATACGTCAGAAGACATTATGAAATTGTTCAATGAAATCAATCACATGGGCACCACCATCATCATGGTGACCCATAACAAAGATCTGGTCAATGCGATGCATAAGCGCGTGGTCAGCATCGAAGAAGGACACATCGTCAGCGATGTGAAGAAAGGGGGCTATGACCTGAATGTTTAATTCCTTATCTTATTTCTGGGGAGAAACATTCCGTTCCCTTTTCCGCAATCGTTTCATGGCCATCGCATCAGTGCTGACCGTGACGTTGTCCATGTTCATTTTGGGCATATTTCTTTCCGCCGTGCTGAACATCAACCACATGGCGTCCTACTTGGAAAATCAGGTAGAAATGACGGTGTACCTGAAAGATGGGCTCACTACCGACCAGGTCATGGGGGTAGGGAAATACCTGAAAGCCCAGCCTGGCATGAAGGACATCAAATTCACCAATAAAGATGAAGCCATGAAAGAATTCAGAGAACGCATGGGTGACCAGCAGGGCCTGTTGGATGCCATTAATGGCAACCCGCTGCCGGCTTCTTACGCTATGTCCTTCCAAACCCCGGAACAGCTGAAAGCCGCTGCGGAAGTGGTTGCTAAATACCAGGGCGTCGAAACCGTCCAGTATGGCAAAGACATCATTGAACAGCTGTACAAAGTGGCCCAGGTCATTCGTATCAGCGGTATCGTGCTGATTATTTTCCTAGCCGGTGCGGAATTGTTCATTATTTCCAATACCATCCGCCTCACTGTTTTCGCTCGTAGAAGAGAAATCCAGATTATGAAATATGTAGGCGCCACTAATGGATTCATTCGCTGGCCTTTTGTGCTGGAAGGTATGATTATCGGCCTCATCGGGTCCGGTATCGCTTCCTTCCTCCTTTGGGAAGGCTACAAAGCGGTGATCAATGAAATGGCAACCGCTGGATTGGTCTTCATTCCGATGATTCCGGTTTGGCCGTTTATGCTCTACACCACCTTGATCATCCTGGCAGCAGGCATTGTGATTGGCATGCTGGGGAGTGCTATTTCCCTGCGTAAATATATGAAGGTGTAATATGAAAAGAAATCATATCGCTCTTTCTGTGGTCATAGCCTCTATGCTTCTCACGGGCGCTGTTTTTCCCACCGTTGCCGATGATTTGGATGATGAATTGCAGGATTTGCAAGGCCAGATTGATGAAGCTAGAAATAGCCAAGCCAGCTGGCAGGAAATCATCGAAGACGTGGCGGCGAAAATCAAAGCCATTCAAGTGGATTTGGATGCCGCCAATGCCCGGTTGAAAGACATCCAAAATGAACAGGCGAAAGTGAATGCCCAGATTCGTCAGACCGAAGAAGACATTCGGAAAGCCCAGGCGTACTTGGAACAGCGACAGAAAGTGCTTAACCTTCGTGTCCGTTCCATTTACAAATTCGGCCAGCTGAACTACCTGGAAGTTATTATGGGAGCGAAAAGCTTCTCTGACTTTGCGAACCGGCTGGAACTTTTGAAACGGGTCATTCAGTCCGATTACAGCCTGATTCTGGAAATCCAGGACCAGAAAGCCAAGATTGAAGCTAAGAAAGCCGAACTGGAACAGGACAAAGCCCGTTTGGATGCACTGGCAGAAGAAGCCAAGAAGACCCAGAAAGAAATCGAAATCAAGAAAGCAGAACAGCAGAAAATCCTGGATAATGCCAGAAGCAATAAAGCCGCTGCTGCGCAGATGGAACAGGACTACATCGCCCGGTCCAACGAAGTGCGTGAACTCATTCAAGAACGTCTTCGCCAGGCTGAAGCAGCCCGCCAAGCCGCCCAGGCAGCCCAGGCCGCTGGCGATACCAGCGTAGATTATTCCTACACCGAAGGCACCGGTTCCATGAGTTGGCCTTGCAATGGCCCGATTACATCGCCTTATGGCTATCGTACCCACCCGATTTTCGGTACCACTATTTTCCATGCCGGTATTGATATTGGTGTGGATTACGGCACGCCGATTCATGCGGCCGACAGCGGCACCGTCATTTACTCCGGCTGGATCAGTGGTTACGGCAACGCAGTCATTATTGACCATGGCGGCGGCATAGAAACCCTGTACGGCCATAACCAGTCCCTCAACGTATCGGAAGGACAGTCGGTCTCCAAAGGAGACGTGGTGGCTTACGCCGGTTCCACCGGGAACTCCACCGGCCCCCATTGCCACTTCGAAGTGGATGTCAACGGTTCGCCGACAGACCCCATGGGATATTTGTAATAGGTCAAAAAAAAAGAGAGACTCCTTCGGGAGTCTCTCTTTTCTTTTTTTCGTGACTGGTGATCGGTGACTAGTGACTGGGAGGGATTAGTAGCTAGTGGCTGGTCATTAATTCACTTCTTTCAGCAGTAAGGAACTAAATGAGCGAT
>DBLC01000150.1:0-1799 GCA_002297935.1 Dialister sp. UBA734 | reverse complement strand
GCGTATGAATTATTGACCAGCCGCTAGCTAATCCCTAATCCCTAGGGCCTAGCTACTAGCTACCAGTCACGAGTCACCAGTCACTAGTCACCCCCATCCATTGAAAAATCAGACACAGTATAGTAAAATAACCCAATAAGAAAACACTGAACTGTTGTTAGTTGTTTGTAATCCAACAACCAACAACCAACAACCATTGTTATGGCCAGTTAAATTGAAATGAATCGCTGTTTACTAGGATATACATATGAAAGAAACCACAAAAAACTATTTCAAAATCGGAGTGCCTGCGTTCCTTTTGGGAGCAGGTCTTTCTATCGGCATGGGGGCGGCCGTCGTTTATAGCGTGACTGATCATCCCAAAGAATTGATGCACTTTCTTGTGAATTATATGGACGTGAAAAATAATTATTTCCGTCCCGTTTCGGATGCCACTTTATTTCAAGGCGCTTCGGAAGGTATGGTAGCGGCTCTGGGGGACCCGTACTCCATGGTACTCTCTGGGGAGAAATATGACTCCTTCATGCAAAGTGCCTTAGGCGAATATGGCGGTATCGGCGTTGTCATGAGTCTCACCCAGGATGACAAACCGGTGATTCTCACCGTATTTCCCAATGGCACCGCCCAGGAAGCGGGTCTGCAGCCAGGGGACATCATCACTGCGGTGGATGGGCAGGATACGGCCGAACTGGGTATCAATGGCACCGCTTCAGCCGTGCGGGGCGAAAAAGGGACCACTGTGGAAATGGATATTGACCGGAATGGGGAAGCCATGCACTTTTCTGTATCACGGTCCGAAATCACCTTGCCCACCGTGCAGAGCTATATGGCCTGCGACGATATCGGCTATATTCATATTTATTCCTTCGGGAAACACACCGCCGATGAATTCCGCGACCAGCTGGCGTCCCTCAAAATCACAGGGGCCAAGAAACTCATCATTGATGTCCGCATGAATCCTGGCGGACTCATCGATTCCGTAGTGGCCGTGGCCGACCAGATTCTTACCAAAGGCACCGTAGTGAGCTACCACACCAAAGGCGGACAAAGTGAAGACTTCACCATCGATGGGGTAGAAAATCCCATGCCCATGGTGGTTTTGATTGATAAAAATAGCGCTAGCGCTGCAGAAATCTTGGCCGGTGCGGTGCAGGATAAAAAAGAGGGGACCATTATGGGCGAAACTAGCTACGGCAAAGGCACCGTCCAGGCGGTTCTTCAGGATGGGGGACAAAGTGCCCTAAAAATTTCCATCGCCCAGTACCTGACTCCCTCTGGAAAGACCATCGACAAAGTGGGCATAGAGCCAGATATTCCGGTGGAACAGACTGGATTCCTGTTCAATAAGGATCATGACAATGTGCTGCAAAAGGCAGTGGAAGTGCTGGAGGGGAAGTAAATAGTGTTGTTTGTTGTTGGTTGTTAGTTGTTGGAATTTCGATGATCAATTTTGATGAAACTTTTTACATCTTTGGTTTAAGGTTTGCTTTCCGAGTCCATCATCTACAATGGATAGGTTATGAAAGTGTTGTTGGTTTAGGGGTTATATATGAAAATACAAACCCTAAACCATTGAAGTAAATAAGTTTCAACGAAATTGAATGAGCAGTCACTACTTAGAAGCTGGTCAATAATTCAAATTTTCGATATTCACTGAACATATGCAGTGCTATTTTAGCATAAAAACGCATAGAAATAGGGCTATATGCTACATATCTTTGCACTATGGGGTTTAAGGTTTATATTCCGAGTCCGTCATCCACAAATGATAGATTTTGAAAACGTCATTGGTTTAAGGT
>DBLC01000147.1:221-14436 GCA_002297935.1 Dialister sp. UBA734 | reverse complement strand
CGACGTGTAAGATAATACCACATTCGCACCGGTTGTGTCAACAACTTTTTGCAACTTTTTTCATTTTTTGTGTTTCAGTGCGTAATGCGTAGTGCGAAGTGCGTAATGCGTAGCGCGAAGTGCGTAGTGCGAAGTGCGTAATGGTGGAAGGGGCGCACAATATTTGAAAGCGCCCCAATACCCCTTTTATATAACAGGGATTAGTAGCTAGGCCCTAGGGATTGGGAAATAGTTGTAATTATTTGTGTTTTCTAACAGTGAAATGGTACCGCTTTGTATTCAGAAAACCATACAACCGGCCTTCGGCCGTGGAAATGCACCCCCTCTGCCTTCGGCATCTCCCCCGTTGGGGCGATGTCCTACGGACCTATCATTGGTATGTATGTGCCGCCGGAGTCATGTTTCACGTGAAACATGATCAGTTAACCGTTAACTGTTAACTGTACTATTATCCCGTACCGGATTGTCATACAGCTGGCGATATAATCCGCTACTGCTTTGAGATTTCTCCACTTCTGTCTAACATAGAACCGAACTACACAGCACAGTCATTTCGTACAAATCCCATCGGTCGAAATGACGTTTACGGATAGCAGCACACTTTCCCTAATCCCTAAGGCCTAGCTACTAATCCCTCCACTAGGCACCAGTCACCAACAAATTATACAAAAAGAACCCGGGCAGAAATATCTCTTTCCACTCAGGTCTTTTCAAATACATATATAATTGCGGCGCTTCCAAATTTGACGCGCCGCCACCACCATTTCTAACTTCTCACTTCTAACTTCTCACTGCATTTATCATTTATATTGTTCTCTCAATCAGCTCTTTCAGTTCTCTCGCTGCTGTTTCTGGTGTCTGGCTTGCCATGATGGCGGAGACGATTGCAAAGCCGTCGATTCTACTATTTCTAAAGTCTGGAATGGTGTGCTGATTAATTCCGCCAATGGCCACTACGGGAATGTGCACTTTTCTTTTTATCTCTTTCAATGTTTCCATGGTGGTAAAGTCTGCATCGGTTTTGGTTGCTGTGGGATACATGGCACCAACGCCCAAATAGTCCGCTCCATCGACTTCCGCTTGCAGGGCTTCTTCTAAGTTGGCTGCTGAAACACCTAGGATTTTATCTGGTCCAATCATAGCCCTGGCTATGTGGGCTGGCATATCGCTTTGGCCCACGTGGACCCCATCGGCACCGCTGGCTAGCATCACGTCGATGCGGTCATCAATGATGAGCGGTATATGATACTGGTCTGTGATTTTTTTCAGCGCTACCGCCCGTTCGTATAGCACGCCGGTATCTCCGGATTTTTCTCTCAGCTGTACCAGTGTCACGCCGCCTTGGATGGCTTTTTCCACCACGTTTTCCAAGGTGTCTCCCTGGGGCATCCGCCGGTCGGTGACCAGGTACAAGGTGTAATCAATCTTCTTCATAGCGTGCTCCCTGTTCCAGTGTTTTACCATCCATTCGGCCCAGTTCATCTATGATACCCATGTGGAAATGGCCCAGGCCTTGGTTTTTATAGGTTTCCCAGGCTTTTTCACCAGAAAGGCCCATGGTAATCATGGCAGTGGCAGAGGCTTCCAAAGGATTTTCTGGATTGGCCCCACAGAAAGCGCCAATGATGGATGTGCACATGCAGCCAGAACCAGTGATAGCAGACATGGAAGGGCAACCATTTTTCACATAAATGACTTTTTCGCCATCGGTGATGATATCGGTGGGACCACTGATAACGACCACAGCGTTCCATCCTTTCGCCAATTTCTTCGCCACCGGAACGGCTGCTTTTTCATCTGCTTTTCCTGCATCGACTCCTTTGGTTTGTACCGATTCGCCGCCCAGGGACAGGATTTCAGAAATATTTCCTCTCACCACAGTCATTTGGATGTTTTGGATGATTTCTTGGGCCATTTGATTTCTAAACGGGGTGGCCCCGCAGCCTACGGGATCAAAAATGACAGGAATCCCCAAGGCATTGGCTTTTCTTCCTGCTGCAATCATGGATTCCACTTTGGTCACATTTAAGGTACCAATATTGAGCACCAAGGCTTTGGAAATAGAAACCATGTCTTCCACTTCATCAATGGCATCAGCCATCACTGGGGAAGCCCCGATGGCCAGACAGCCGTTAGCACAATCAGTGACGGTCACATAGTTGGTGATGTGATGCACCAAGGGATTTACTTTTCTTACATTTTCTATATAGTTAGCCAATTTCATGATACGTCTCCTTTGTGAAATCACAATTTTTCTTTTCGCTCTAATTGGTCTGCCTTTTTCAGATTTTGTTTCACTCCATAACCTTCCCGATAGTAGGCGGCCAAAATGTGACAAAAGCCATGGGCGCCCCGTTTTGCCAATTTTCTTGCATAATAAGCGGCTTTTCTTGGATTTTCTCCATGCAAGGCACCGGCCCAGTTGGCACTATTTCCTGAATAATAAAACCATAGCAACACCAAAAGTTCTTCCGATTCATTGATTTGCATCAAATGGTCCGCTGCCTGGAGGAAATCTTTCCCTTTCTTGCCAAAATCGGCGCCGTGCTGCAAGTACCAAATGGTAAGCAGTCGCCACATATTTTCATCATCGGTGTCAGCTACACCATCCAGGAGCGTCATTTCCATCTGTTGCAAAAGGGTCACATATTGCTTCCACAATTTCTTATTTCGATGAGAAGGATCTTTATCCACCTTTTCCGCCAAAGGTTGCAGTTCATCCATCAGAGGTTTGATTTTCCCTTTGTGCCAATCAATCAGCGCGCTGCGGCAGGAAGAATCGCCCGCCTGGGCCCCTTTTTTCAAGTACTCTTTATAGGTTGGGATATTTCCTTCTCGCATGGCCATGTCAGCCAATTCCAGGTAAGCAATGAAATAGCCATACTCGGCGGCCTTTTGAAATAAGGAAATCGCCTCTTCCTTTTTATCATCCATAAGCAACCGTTGCTGCGCCAAATCACAGGTCAATCGGCCCGCTTCATACCGACCATTGGCGGCACCGCATTCCTGGGCTTTCAAATACCATTGGATGGCCTTTTCCTTATGGATGTGGACGCCGTTTCCTTTTTCATACATTTTTGCCAATTGCATGCAAGAGAAAGGTTCCCCTTTGGCGGCCGCCTGCTCAAACAAGGTCACTGCTCTTTTGACATCTCTTTGGGTCCCATAGCCTTGCAGGAAATAGAGTGCCGCCTGTTCCATGCAGCTCCCATCGCCATGCAAAGCACCGCGCAAGAACCAGGATAACGCAATGGCATCATTTCGTGTGGTCCCATTGTACTGGAAGGTGGTGTGTTCACTATATAAATATCCAATTTGCATGTAGGCTTGGTAAATGCCGCCGTGGATGGCTTCTTGAAACCAAGTCAAAGCGATGTCTCGCACTTCTTCATATTGCAAAGCATCGCTCATCATCAAAAGCCCTGCCTGGTAGGCTCCCATGGCGGACCCATTGCGAAAAGCTTCTCCGAAATAGCCAAACGCTGCTTCCATGTCTTTCTTGCGACCCAACCCTTTTTGGCACATTTGTCCCAAAGCCAGACAACTTTCACTATGCCCTCGGTCTGCTAAAATCTGAAATGCTTTTTCTGCCTTTTTATATTCTTTTTCTTTCAGGAAATACTGGCCCACTTGGTACAAACCTTGAGCGGCACCGTTTTTTCCCTGCATGACAGCTTGGCTCAGGTACTCCATCGCTTTATCATAATTTCTGATTTGCAAATAGGCCTTGCCTAACGTAATCAGTTCTGAAGTTGCCATTGTATGATTCTCCTATTGTAGGGTGACTAGTGACTGGTGACTAGAGGAATGCGTTTTTATTATCTATTACAACTATATGCATTCTTCCCACATTCGCCCAAATCTTTCCCAGTCACCAGTCACCTAAATATACATTTTCTTTTATTTTACCACGTCTGTCACCATCGTATCTATTCCCCTCCCCATTAGATTTATCAAATGCAAAAAGACTGGCAACTCTGAACTGAGAAGTAAATCCCAGTCACGAGTTACCAGTCCACCAGTCACCTTATGGGCTATTTATTTTTCTCTACGAAGGCTTTCAATTCCGGATAGCCCACGTTGCCATAGCCAATGATGCTATCCACCGGCTTGCCGTCTTTGAAATAGATCAGATCCGGAATAGTTTCCACTTCATACCGCTGCGCCAGTTCTTCATCTTCGTCGATGTTAATGCCATATACAGGAACGTCAATTTCGTCGGACAATTTTTCAATCATGGGGCGAAGGCGGCGACAATACCCACACCAGGGGGCACTGAATCCTACAATCATATCCCCTTTGGCCAAGGCTGTATCAAAATTTGTTGTACCTGTTATCATCTGAATCATAGCAAGACCTCCTTTTTAAATCGTTAGCAGTTAGCAGTAGGCTGTAGACAGAAATTCTTTGAACAACCTTTGCCATTTGCCAGAATGCAAATCGATTTCTTTCTATTTGTATTGTATCAAGCATATCGATTTTTGTCAATAAAAAATGTGAGTTTTATATTTCCTAATCCTCAATCCCTAGCTACCAGTCACGAGTCACCAGTCTACCAGTCCCCCATAAGGACAATAAAAAAGAACTGCGACGTAAATATCGCAGTTCGCTATTTTGGTGGAGATGAGGGGAGTCGAACCCCTGTCCAAAAAGCCTGTCACACAAACTTCTCCGAGTGCAGTTCACTGTTTAAAGATTTAAGCAAAGTACCGTACAGGAACAAACTACCTTTGCCGAGCCCGGAATGAGTTTCCCGTAGAAGTCCCAGACATCCTTCTTTGGTATCCTATTGGTTGATGTCAGCCTGCGATCATAGGAAAACTGCAGGGGACATTAGCAGATTAGGCTGCTAAAGCAAAATCACGTTTTGCGTTTAAGTTTGTCCACCGTTTAGCGGGGTAGATGGAATCCCGACTCGCTATTCATGCCCCAGAATCTCCTGTCGAAACCGGTACATCCCCATGTGGAGTCAATCTTATTGTATGCGATAGGAAGAGATTTGTCAAAAAATAATTGATAATAAAGAAAGCGACTGTCATTCCCAAAGTACCAAAATTTCTATGACAGGTTATGATTCTACTAATTTCTGTAGCAAACACAATCATATATATCGATACCATCAAGGTTAAAAAGGTTATAAAAGGTTATGTGATTCCGATAGTCTCATAACCCTTTATAACCTTATTTAACCTGGCGCGATAAGGTATAGCTCATTGTAAGGAAGAAGTAATTTGCAAAATAATAACCCTTTATGCTATGGGGCGCTATATGAATTGTGCGCCCCCTTCCACCATTACGCACTTCGCATTACGCACTAAAAATCTCTATCGGTGATTCACATCTACAAAGGCCGGTCTTCCTCCCATAGATTCCGCTGTTTTCACCGCATCCAGCACGGCCAGGCGGATCGCTTCTTCTGCCAGATAGCCTACGGTATCAATGGGCGCTTCCACTTGGCCGGAGGCCATGGTGAAAACGGTGTCACCGTCCATCGAGGTATGTACAGGGCGAATGGACCTAGCAAATCCATCGTGGGCCATGCCGCTGACGGCTTTGCATTCTGCTTTGGTGAGAATCGCATTGGTGACCACACAGCCAATGGATGTATTTCCTCCCATCACCCGTTTGAATCCTTGGAGCATCAAATCATGAGAAGAAACGATAGTCTTTTCATCTTCTGCCAGCGCACCAGCCAGGACTTGAGCGCCGTCATAAATTTCACCGCAGGCATTGACTGCCATATAGGCCCCTACGTAGAGACCGCTGTCCAAGTGAAGTTCTGCATAACCAGCCCCGCTTTTCATGGCGTGTTCTCCCCCGATCAGTTTTCCTACCGATGCTCCTGTGCCGGCGCCGTAGCATCCTACAGGAAATACATTGCCTGCCGATTCAGCTGCTTCATAGCCCATTTGCAGGGTCGGATGGGCGGTGTGACTCCCAATGAGCAAATCAAAAAGAACGGCCTGGCACACAATGGGCACGCAGGCCGGTCCCACGAAGAAACCTCGTCCCTGTTTTGCCAAATAATTCATGACGCCGCTGGACGCTTCCAAGCCAAAAGCAGAACCGCCGGAAAGGACCACCGCATGAATTTTCTGTACCGTCTTTTCCGGACTCAGCAAATCAGTTTCCCGTGTCCCCGGTGCGCAGCCTCTCACATCCACCCCAGCGGTAGCCCCTTCTTGGGGTGCCAAAATGACAGTGACCCCGGTGAGGCCTTTTCTATCTTCCGCTGTACCAATGGTAAAGCCAGGAACATTTATCTTTCGTGTATGCATAGTACGTCACCTTTCTGGACTAGACGATATAAGGTTATTATTTTACTGGTTTCTTATATCAAACAAATTGTATATTCCGCTTCTATCAAGGTTAAAAGGGGTATAAATGGTTATAAGGCTATCGGAATCACATAACCTTCTTATAACCTTCATAACCTTAATACCATAGGTATATACAACCATGTTCGGTGCAGAAATGAGCAGAATAATAACCTTTATAAACTGCACCGGCACTCCTAATTTCTTTTCCTGTCACCAGTGATCGATTTATTCCTTTCTCGCCATTTGCAAGCAAAGCTCTAAATCCGCCGGAATCGGTGCTTCAAAGTGCATGGCTTCTCCAGTCACCGGATGATGCAAATCCAGGGTCCAGGAATGGAGGGCCTGTCCTTCGATGGGGAAATGGTCCTTTTTCCATCCGTAAAGCGGGTCATTGACCACGGGATGGCGAATATGGGCCATGTGGACACGAATCTGGTGGGTTCTGCCGGTTTCCAGTTTGCATTCAATCCAGGAGTAATGAGGCATGAATTCCAATACTTTGAAATGGGTCACCGCCGGTTTTCCTGTCTTGGGCTGTACATCCCATTTCATGCGGTCCTTGGTGCTTCGTCCCAAAGGAAAACGGACAACCCCTGTATTTCCTTCCATCTGCCCATGGACCAGTGCCACGTAATGACGCTGCGCTTCATGGGTGGCAATTTCTTCTTTCAGCACCGGAAACGCACGAGCCGATTTCGCCACCACCATGACACCGGAAGTATCTTTATCCAGCCGATGCACAATGCCCGGACGAATCGGATCTTCGCAAGCCTTAAACAAAGAATCACCGCAATGGAAAAGCAAAGCATTCACCAAAGTGCCATCGGGATTGCCAGAACCGGGATGCACCACCATGCCTCTGGCTTTATTAATCACCAGCATATCGTCGTCTTCATAGAGAATGTCCAAGGGCAAGTCCTGGGGAATAAGTTCTAAATCTTTCTTTTCTTCCCAAGAAAAAGAAATTTCATCCCCTGCCTGCACGTGGTAATTGGGGCGCACCATTTTATTCGGAAGCAAAATGGCTTTCCCTTCTTTAATCCACTTCTGCACTTCCGAACGGGTCAAACCGGAAGCGTCTTTCAAAAACTGGTCCAACCGCTGCCCAGACTCTGTTTCTCCTACCTTATATACTACGTCACTCATGAATCATGTCTCCAAAAATAAAATACAATCAGTGCCACGCCGACACAGATGAAAATATCCGCCACATTAAAAATAGGCCAAATGCGGAAATCAAAGAAATCCACCACACCAGAAAGGCGCACCCGGTCAATGGCATTTCCCAAAGCCCCGCCAAGAAGCATTCCAATGGCGGCCGGGAAATAGGCCGGCTTTGCGGGAATCCGCTTCCGGAAAGCAAAAAATGCGCCGAAAAGAACCAACACGATCAATAAGAAAAACCATCTCTGATAAGCCAAGATACCAAAAGCCGCTCCGGGATTTAAAATATAGGTTAAATGAAATACATTAGGAATCAGCGGAATCGATTCGCCCCACTCCATATGGGTCACTACAATCCACTTCACCAGCTGATCCAAAATGGTTACAACACAAGCAATACCTAACGTCAGCATATTTTCCTCCTTTGTAAGAGTATTATATCATATATATGGGTTTTGCATTTATATTTTGAGGAAGCAGGTATAATTCCACTAACTGTGACAGGTTCCTCAGGTTGCAAAGGTTACTCAAGTTTCTCAGGTTTCTCGAATAAGCTGCTGATGCAAGCGCCTATAAGCACATTCGAGAGACCTGAGCAGCCTTAGCAACGTGAGAAACCTGAGTAACCTATAACCATAAGCGGAAAAATACCTACTAACTCAATTCTTAACTAAATGGCATTCCCCCAATCCCCTTATGATAAAAATAGGGATTAGTAGCTAGGCCCTAGGGATTAGGAATTGGAAGTTCCAAGATTTCTCTTGTGCCATAGCTTCTGGCTGCTAGCCGGCTAGTAGCTAGAAGCTAAGAGCTAATAGCTGTGACGCAACAGAAATTATGCCTATTTCCTAATCCCTAGCTACTAATCCCTAGCCACTTATCCCACACAAAAAACGAGCAATGAATCCAATCATTGCTCGTTTTTTTATTTCCTATCAATAATGAATAAATACTTCCACGCTCTGCCGGCCGAAGCGATAGCATTCTTCGAAGGTTTCCATGCAGAGGTCGATGCGGTTTCCATTGATGGCGCCGCCTGTATCTGCTGCTACGGCATAGCCATAGTTTGGAATGAATACGCTGGTTCCCAGTGGAATCACCGACGGATCCACAGCCACGGTCCCATGGCCTGCTTGCGTGCCTGTGGCGGTGATGCCGCGGCCGTCTCCATCGCTGGGATGGTAGGCGCTGGCATTCATGGTGGTCACAAAGCCTACGGTATTTTCCGCCGTGCCAGTTTTGACAACTCCCGGAACGCCTTCTTTCAAAACCGTGGCGTGTCCCACTTTGGTCTTGACAACTTTGCCGTTGGAAATAAATTCATCCAGTTCGACTTCCCGTTCGCCCGGAATGCCTTCCTGCACTACCACTTCTTCCCCTGGCTTCAGGGTGCTGTCAAACCATTTATTGTAGTGGATGTTCATGGCTTCCTTGCGGTTCACTTTTCTGGCGGTATAAGGTACCACGTGAATCTGCATACCATTTCTCACTTTGGTCATGCCATCTTCGATGGACATCATGGTTTTCCAGTCAAATCCCGCTTCGTGCAGTACGCCCTGCACGGTCTGCTGGGTGGTGTATACCACCTTAGATTTGCCCTGGGCCACAATGGTCACAGGCACGGCCCGTTCTACCACCACCACGGAACCATTTTTCACACTGTCCGTGCTGGTCCAAAAGGTATCATAGGTGTTTAAAGAAACATCTACTTCATTTAAAATTTTTTTGAAACTATTGGCTTCTGTAGAAATCACTTTCTTGTCTTTGCCATCATAGATGGTAACCTGTTTCTTTTCTTCAGGCAGAGAGAAGTTAAACGAAGCCCAGGCGAAATTGGCTGGTCCTACAAGTGTCACAAGAATCGCCGAAACCGCTAACGTCTTTTTTGTTTTGATCCATGTCGAAATATTCATAAGCTTTTTTCTCCTATGGCAAATATTCTACCATAGGTAGACTTTTTGTCAAATTTATCATAGTTGACAATCAGTAAACTATTAAATTATGCAGTAATTATCGAACCAATTTTCAATCCATAGTATAGCAATTTGTGTTTCTAATGAATGCTAGATTCTGTGTGTAATGCTTGTTTTCCAAGTAATTATCGAATAAAATTAAATTATATAATTGTCGACTTTGTACGCTTACAATAGACATTTGAAAACGATTAATAAATAATGAATGAGATATATCCCTATTCTATCGAATATGCGGCCTTTCTAAATATTGACCCGGTGTACATATGTCAACTTCATGAAATAAATTAAAAAGAGCAAAGATGGGTTACTTTTGTCCCATCTTTGCTCTTTTCCTTTGTGTACTATATTTTCATTTTTCTCTCATTGTGGGAGAATAAATTTGAAAAATGCACTTCTTCTAACATCTCAGCCCAAAAACTCATTTGATTATGCATAAAAGTGGATAGTTGATACATTTTGAAAAGCAAAGGGTTAAAAAGGGTATAAGGGTTATAAAAAGGGTATGGGAAAACCGTATTTCCCATAACCTTTTTATAACCTTGTCACATATGACATCAACTCTAAGGGGAGAAGCCATTTCATAGAGAATAACCTGCCCGAAGGGCTAACCTTCCTCTCTATCTTATTAGCAAAATGTTGCTTATCGTTTTCCTAATACCGGTACATAGGGCTCCATCTTCTGGGCCAAGGTCATTTCTACATCCCGATCTCGTTTTTCCGCCAAGCGCTGGAATTCGGCCTGGGCGCAAACTCTGTCTACGGGAGCAATGTCTTTCACCCATGTGCCATCGGACTGCATGATATGGGCCTTTTGGTTATCTGCCAATTCCAAGCGAACCATGTTTTTCAGTCGCTGGCAAAGTTCTCTATCTTTCACCGGTACCATCAGTTCTACGCGGTCATTTAAGTTTCTAGGCATCCAGTCCGCACTGCCGATGTACAATTCTTCTCGGCCTCCATTGGCGAACCAGAAGACACGGCTGTGTTCCAAGAAGCGGCCCACCAGGCTGCGGACGGTGATGTTATCACTGATGCCTGGGATGCCTGGAATGAGAACACAAATCCCGCGGACGATGAGTTCGATTTTGACGCCTGCCCTGGACGCTTCGTACAATTTTGCAATGATTTCTTTATCCAGCAAAGAATTCATCTTTGCCACCATATGGGCCGGTTCGCCCTGCTGGGCAAAATGAATTTCCCGATCAATCAGTTCCATACAACGCTGGCGGAGGTTGATAGGCGCCACAATGAAGGAATCCCAAATTGGCGGGTCCGAGTAGCCGGAAAGCAAATTAAAGAATGCCGACGCATCGCTGCCGAACCGGTCATTGCAGGTGAAAATGCCAAGGTCTGTGTACAACTTGGCAGTGGACGCATTGTAGTTCCCGGTTGCCACGTGGACATAGCGGCGAATCCCGTCCATTTCCCGCCGGATCACCAAGGTACACTTGGAGTGGGTCTTGAGCCCCACCAGACCATAAATGACGTGGGCCCCTGCTTTTTCCAGTCGCCGGGCCATGAGAATGTTATTGGCTTCATCAAAACGAGCCTTCACTTCCATGAGAACCGTGACCTGCTTGCCATTTTGGGCGGCCTTTTCCAGTGCCTGAATGATTGGGCTAGACGAGCTGACACGATACAAGGTCTGCTTGATAGCCAGCACGTTTTTATCCGCTGCCGCAGAAGCCACGAAATTGACCACCGAATCATCGAAGGATTCATAGGGCAAGTGTACCAGCAAATCCTTTTCCCGAATCAAATCAAAAATATTTCTATGACTGTCTTTTTCCAGCTGCAGCATGGACCAGGGACGATGCGGATGGGCTTCTGGGTAGCGCAGGCTGTCATAGCCTTTGATACCGCAGAATCCAAAGAACACCGTGGTATCCAGCGGTCCATCAATTTCATACATATCTTCTTTGCCCAGGTTCATTTCCTGGGTCATGAACCGCTGCATGAACCGGCTGGCCCCTCGTTCAAATTCGATACGCACCGCTTCGCCGCGCTGACGTTTTTTCAGCTGCTTTTCTACTTCCACCACCAAATCCTGGGCATCTTCCTCATCGATGTAGAGGTCGGCATCTCGGGTGATACGGAACGGATGGGCTTCCAGCAGGTCATAGCCAATGAAAAGGCGAGACGCGAAATGGCGAAGCACTTGTTCCAGCAAGACAAAATCATGACGTCCTGGGGTTTCCGGATTGTCCGGCAAGCGAATGATACGAGGCAGTACCGACGGCACCGGCACAATGGCGGTCTTCACGTCGATATCGTTTTCTTCATCCACCGACAAATCTCTTTCATTTCGTTCCAAAAGCAGAGCCAAGTTCAAGCTCTTGGACGCCAGAAACGGGAACGGATGGGACGAATCCACCGCCATAGGGGTGACTACCGGAAAGACCTGCCGTTCGAAATAATCGTCCATCCACTTTTTCTGGCTGTCCGACGCTTCTTCAGGATGAATGAAATACAATCCTTCGGTGCGCAGTTCCTTCAGAATCATATTCAAGTATTTATACTGGCGAGCCACCAATTTCTGGCATGTATCAGAAATATTTTCCAACTGCTCCGCCGGTGTCATATGGGCGATGTCCCGACGGGTCACCCCATTTTCTTTCTGGTGCTTCAGACCGGCCACACGAATCATGAAAAATTCATCCAAATTGGAACTGGTAATGGCTAAAAACTTTAATTTTTCAAGAAGTGGGTTGTTCGGATCCACCGCTTCCTGCAACACCCGCAAATTGAACTGGAGCCACGACAGCTCACGGTTCAGATAATACCGATGATTTCTTACATCTACGTCCATAGCTACCTCCGCTCCAATTTGGCTTCCATGCCAAACACATTTTCAAAAAATTCCTTTTCTTTATCGAACAGCCAAGTCTCCAGCGATGTATCTTCTTCGCTGTCATATTCAATCACCAGAGCATCGCCGGCGATGCGAGCCGACAAATCATGCAACTTCTGATGGCGGGACATATCCATGGCCCGCACGAGGCGGAAAATGGCGATGAGCTTCAAGGCAGTCATCTTCGACTCATCAGTCAGCACACGGAAAGGCACTTCTTCATCGCTCGGGGTTCCTTTGTGGTCGTAGTACACAATGCAGGCCACGATGTCTTTTTCTTTATCGGAAATACCGAAAATATCAGTGCCGCGAATCATATTCCACGCCTGGCTGGAGGAGCCCAGAAGATTCACGTATTTCCCGATCTGGTACAAAATGATAGCCATGCGGAGCAGGAATTCATCACGCTCATTCAACTCATTTCGCGCATCGAAAGCGCGGATAATGGTATAGCTGTACAACTCCATGGCTTTTGCATGGTCTGGTTCATAATAATAGGACGCCGCAATGGACCGGGTCAGTTCCAAATTCTGGGCTCTCATATAAGCCAAAGCCGGGTCCCGTGTCTTCTGGGCCCCGTAGAACAGGGACGACGCTTCCACAAAGGTCATGCCCATCATAGCCAAATTCTTCACCGGCACGTGATTCAATATTTCCCGATAAATATGAATGGTTGGGCTCACCACAGTGGCCCAGGATTCGCTGACGTGATATTTCTGCTGAATCACCGAAGGGGTCATCCGGCCGGCCTCTTCATAAAGGCCGTACAGTTTCTGGGGATTCACTTCCATCACCACCTGCTGGTCGATATCCAGGCCCAACAGTTTCGCAATAATCCGCGCCTCTCGGCCGGACAAAATGACCGTATCGATGGAGTAATGCCGAATGGCACACCATAAAGGTTCCATGATGGCATGAATATATTCCGACAGCGCCTCCGGGAAAGACCGGGAATCTCGCTGGTTCATTTTGAAAGTTTCCAAAAGCCGCAAGGTGCCGATATGCACATTGTGCTGGTAGCAAAGGGTGCCCTTCTCCCACACCGTGAGGCCCACGCAGCCAGAGGTGATATCTACGAAGAGGAAATTATTTCCCAGTCGCTCCTGCTGGCTTCGGTTATACTGCTTCAGCCGGTACTGCAGGGCAAAGTGTTTGAAATAAATTTCCTGTGGCATATCCACCACCTGCACATTGAAGCCCGTAGTCACCCGGATCAGGTCCAGGATGGAACGACAATTTTCTGCTTCTCTGAGCACCGCTGTGGCATACACCGCATAGACCTTCACCTGGTAATCGTTTAATAGTTGCTTCAATCCATTCAGCATGGTGCAAAGTTTACGAATGGAGGCAAAAGATAATTTTTTGTGATTAAATACTTCTTCCCCAAACGTGGTATCCTTCCGCACCGATTCGATGACACGCACCTCACTCATGTGCGTGTATTCTACGATGCGCATGGACACGTTGGAAGAACCGATATGAATAATCCCATACATCAAGGGTTTCTGTTCTGCCATAAAGCGCCTCCGTTCTTTTATATTCAAGTGACTAGTGACTGGTGACTCGTGACTAGGCCTTAGGGATTAGGAACTGTTTCGTAGGAAATATGAAACATATAAGTGTTAACCACTTTGACACTCAGGTATATTGCTACTTCCCAGTCACCAGTCACCAGTCGCCAAATACTAACATTACAACATTCATGTAAACAATAGGTAAAATAGAGCTTCTTATTTCGTCAAATCATAGATAAAATCTATAATTTCTTAACAAGGAAACACAAAAACTCATAGGCTTCAGAAATATATGATTCTCTGCTTATATTATATCATAATTAACTAGGGAAACACTGATTTAATCATGGTTTGGAATTATTCTTGAATTTTTATTCAAAGCGAGGAAAG
>DBLC01000147.1:0-155 GCA_002297935.1 Dialister sp. UBA734 | reverse complement strand
GATTCAATCAGCGTTTTCCTAGATGTAAGAACTAAGAGAACCTAGAGAAACCTTTGGCAACTAGCCCCATAATGTTGTACAATACGATTAAATACTAAGTTTTCTATCAACAATGCATCACTCTGTATATTCATGGTGACTGGTGACTAGTGACT
>DBLC01000026.1:6825-7753 GCA_002297935.1 Dialister sp. UBA734 | reverse complement strand
AAAAAATATGTAATAGGAGGAATCTCATGTACAAGAAACTGATGAAAGCAATGGCATTGGCAGCAGCGGCAGGTGCTGTGGTATTGGCAGCGGGATGTGGGGACCAGAAAGCACAGAGCAGCAGCGGGAAGAAAACCATTTCTGTAGCAGTGGAAGCGTCCTATGCCCCCTTTGAATACAAAGATGAACACCAGCACATCATTGGGTTTGATGTGGACCTCATGAAGGCTGTGGTGGAAAAAATGAACGCGGAACCAGAATTTCATAACATGCCCTTTGATGATATTTTCCCTGCTGTAGGAGAAAAGAAAATCAACTTGGGTATTTCTGCTATCGGCAAAACAGAACGAAGAAGCCAGTATGTGGCATTCAGTGATCCCTACTATAGCCTGGGGTCCTATGTGATCGTCGTTCGTCCGGGCAGCGACATCCATGGCGTAGAGGATTTGAAGGGCAAAATGGTGGTAGTCGAAAAAGGAACCACCAATGAAGACAAGGCCCAGACCGTCGGTGCAGCGAAAATTGTCACATCCGATTCCTATGAAGTGGTATTCCGTACGGTGGAAAAAGGACAGGCCGATGCAGCCATTGTGGATGAACCGGGGGCTAAGTATTACTTGGAACATAAAGGCGCTCAGCTAACCATGGCTGGTACCATTCCGACGGAGGAACAGTTTGTAATCATCATGGCGAAGGACGATAAAAAGATGCAGCAGGAAGTGAATGCGGCACTGAAACAGGTCATGGATGATGGCACTTACGATAAATTGTCCCAGAAATGGTTCTTCAATAGAGCGAAGGCGGAAAAGGAATAATGGTGAACTGGTGACTGGTGACTAGTGACTAGTGACTAGTGACTAGTGACTGGTGACTGGGGGTAGCCCTTCGGGTGCAATGCTGTTAAGTTAAGCGAAATATGTGATGATCC
>DBLC01000026.1:4286-6719 GCA_002297935.1 Dialister sp. UBA734 | reverse complement strand
CCCTTAGAACCTTAAGAACCTTAAGAACCTTAAGAACCTTCAACTTCCAGCGAAATCATACCTACTAACGCAAATCCTTAACTTAACAACATTGCCTTCGGGCGGGTTATGCTCTAACGTTATCATTATGTGAAATGAAGTGTAAAAAGCAGTAGCGGTATTTTTGCTACTGCTTTTTTGTTTTATATATATGAGGCTAACGGATAGGTGGAATTAGCAAAATGACACTAGCCAATTCTAATACTAGCGTCATTTCGACCGGTCGTATTTGTGCTTGATGATGCAGAAGGGATGAAACTGGATGTGTAGGAGAGTGGAGAAATCTTAAAGCACTAGCGGGAAGGGCTTTCTGCCTCAAATCGTAACGGTGAGGCCACATTTCGAGCAAAGCGAGAAAAGCAGCGTTTCCCTAGACTTTTCGCTGTGCTCAAGTCCTATCCCCTTTCAAGGAAAGGGGATTATGAGTGAATGATACCACCAGCGTCACTGGGCACGTTCGAGAACCCTTAGAACCTTTTGAACCCTAAGAACCCTTAGAACCTTTTGAACCTTAATCCACCGGTTCGACCGAATAAGAATTTTCAAAAATGAATGATTAAAAATGTTAAACTCTTAAAATAAACATAAAAAATCTTTTTCTTCCTAATTGACAATATTTTTAGAAAAAAGATATAATAACAAAAGCTATCAATGTATTTTTAGCTATAGTATAAAAAAATAGTATATCCATTGCGATGGATAACCTTTTTTACAGTGCAAGTGGTCATGAGGGAAAAGCACAGAAGGCAATGCTGTTAAGTTAAGAATTTGAAGCAATAAGCATGATTCCGCTTGTGATTAAAGGTTACTCAGGTTTCTCGAATGTGCTTATAGATGCTAGCGATATCATCTCATTCGTGGAACCTGAGAAACCTCTGAATCCTGAGCAACCTGAGAAACTTTGCCACAAAAGGGATCATCACATATTTTTCTTAACTTAATGACATTAAGCACAGAAGGAGAGTAGCATGGTAGCAGTGAAGAATCGATATTTCATAGGGATGCTTGTCCTGTTGCTGGGGATGGTATTTCTTTTTTCTGGTTGCGGGAAGCAGGAAGCTGTGACGGAGTCCATCAAGAATCCGGTCATTGTGATTGGGAGCGATCGGTTTGAACCCTATATTTATCTGGGCGACAATGGGGAATTTATGGGGGTCGATGTGGAATTGGCTACAGAGGCGCTCCATCGCATGGGCTATGAAGCGAAGTTCAAAGCCGTTGTATGGGAACATAAGAATGATTATCTGAAAAATGGAACCATTGATTGCCTGTGGGGCTGTTTCAGTATGAATGGCAGAGAGGATATGTACCAGTGGGCCGGTCCTTATCTGTACAGTAACCAGACTGTGGCGGTACGAAGAGATAGCGGCATATACAAATTGCGGGATCTTGCTGGAAAGGCGGTAGCGGTGCAGGAAACGGGGAAGGCGGAAGAATTTCTGCTCCATCCGAAAGATGATTCGGTGCCCCAGGTGGCGAAGGTGTATGCTTTTTCGCGGATGGATAAGGTGTACAGTGCGCTTCGAAAAAATTATGTGGATGCCATAGCGGGCCATGAGAATGCGCTGCACATGCTCATAGAAACGGCGCCCAATCGGTATCGCATGCTGGAGGAACCGCTCTTTTCTTCCAAAGTGGGCGTAGCTTTTCGGAAAGAGTATGATCCAGTTTTCGTGAAACAGCTGGATGAGACACTGAAGCAAATGATGCAGGATGGAACCACCCAGCGGATTGTAGAGAAATATGGACTTGATGGGAAGAAAGCCCTGTCCGGAGAGAAGGGCCTATGAAAACAATGTTTAAAAAAGTGACATGGAAGCGGATACTGGGCTTTTTGGTGGTTCTTTTTACGATTCTTGTGGTGGTCAATGACCAGTTCATGGATGAATTGGCCCAGCGGGAAGCGGAGAAAACCAGCCAGCAATCTATCGACTATGCCAAAGAAAAATTGGAAACGTTTAATAACTATGCAGCCAACGATGAGACAAAAAGTCTAGTTCGACTGCTAGATAAGACCACTGCATTTGGTCATTATATAGCCATGAAAGAAGCGACACCGGAAGGGGCAGCCCAATTTTTACGGGACCAGCGACTGCAAGGAATTATTGTACTGAACGATACGTTGCAGACCGACTGGCGCGTGTCGAATGAGAATGGGGAATTTTATTGGCCCGATTTGATTCATGATAGTACCCTTTTGGAAATCATTCGCTCTCCGAGAAAAGTATATATGGCGCGGATGATTATCGAAGATGGAACCTATGATGTGGCTGCGGCAGCACGAATTGATAAGCCCGGTGTTATTATTTCCTATATGAAGCAGAACACCATCAAAGCGGGCGTCAATGATATCACCATGGATAATATTTTCACCGGCATGATGCCTGTACAGGG
>DBLC01000026.1:0-4224 GCA_002297935.1 Dialister sp. UBA734 | reverse complement strand
ACCAATTACCAACCGGTCATCGATGATTGGGATGGCGTATGGGACAATGGGAAACCGGTGGGCGAGCATATGCGGGAAGTGCAGTATGATGGGAAAACCTGGTATGCCCAGAAATCCATGTTTCATGCGTATACGGTTCATATTTTGCTTCCAAAAGAGGAAATCCGGCGGCCCTATTATTTCATGGAAGCCATGTTTGTTTTCTCCTTCCTTCTGCTTTGCGTGGTGATCTTTGTGATTGCCGTTCATTCGGAACGGAACCATTTGAAATCCAAAGAAAAGTTTTTCCAAATCATTGCAGCGGAAAATGAAGTGTATCTGGCGACCCTTTTGGTGGAATTGTCGGACCAACGGTTTGAATGGTTGAAACTGCCAAAGCGGTTTGAGAAGGAATTGGAGGGACTCCATAAAGCCGGTCAATTATTTACCTACTATGCGGAGAAATATGTATTGCCAGATTACAAAGAGGGGTGGCTTCAGTTTTGTGACCTGTCTCACTTGGCAGAGCGGTTGAAAGACAAGAGAGTGCTGTCTTTTACCTTGTCAGATTCTTTGCGGTATTGGATTACGGTGCAGATTATTCCGCAGCGTCGGAATGCCAATGGACAGGTGGAAGCGGTGCTATTTCTGTTTTCCGATGTGACCGAAGATGTCAAGATGGAAAAAGAACAGCAGCACCAGCTGAAAGTAGCCAATGAGGCAAAGGACAGTTTCCTTCGTCGGATGAGCCACGATATCCGGACCCCTATCAATGGGATTCAGGGGATCATTCAGATTGCAGAGCACCACGGCGATGATTTGGCTATGCAGAAAGAAGCGCTGAAGAAAGTCAGAAATACGTCTTACTATTTGTTGGACCTTTTGAACAACATTTTGGACATGGGAAAATTGGAATCCAGTGAAATCAAACTGGAAAGGAAACCCTTCCATGTGCTGGATGTGCTCAAGCGATTGAATGAAATCGTCATCGTGCAGTGCCAGGAAAATGGGGTCACCTATCATGTGGGAGATAACCAGATCACCCATAAGTATCTCATCGGCAGCCCCATTCACGTGCAGCGAATTTTGATGAATTTGGCTAGCAATGCGGTGAAATACAACAAAGCCAATGGACAAATCTTCGTCAATGCCAGAGAAGTGAGTGCCACCGACGACACGGCTACTATTGAATTTTCTATCCGTGATACGGGCATCGGCATGAGTGAAGAGTACCAGAAGCATGTGTTTGAACCATTCACCCAGGAACACGTGTCGGCCCGTACCACCTATGCAGGCACCGGATTGGGCATGACCATTACCAAAGAATTGGTAGAAAAAATGGGTGGCACCATTACCTTAGAAAGTAAACAAGGGGTGGGGACAGCCGTTACGGTACAGATTCCATTTATCATTGACCATGACAAAGAAGAACCGAAGGAATTGACGGCTACCGAGTTGGATAACCTGAAAGGGGTGAAAGTCCTTCTGGTAGAAGACAATGAACTGAATATGGAAATCGCTGAATTCATGTTGGAAGAAAAAGAAGCGGTGGTGACCAAAGCGTGGAACGGGAAAGAAGGATTGGACACCTTCCAGGCCTCTAAGCCGGGAGACTTCGATGTGATTCTCATGGATATCATGATGCCTGTCATGGGCGGCTGGGAAGCCACCAAGCAGATTCGCGCCCTGCCAAGAGCGGATGCGAAAACCATCCCCATCATCGCCATGTCGGCCAACGCCTTCCAGGACGATATCGAACACAGCTTGGAAGCAGGCATGAACGCTCACGTGACCAAACCGATTCAGATGGACGTGCTGCTGAAGAAAATGGCAGAGTTCCTTGGGAAGAAGAAAAAGTAATCGAAAGTTGTAATGGATAGAAATAGCCCCGTCATCAGGATGTTCTCCTGGTGGCGGGGCATTTTTTTGCTGGTGACTGGTGACTAGTGCTTGGTAGCTAGTGGCTAGGCCTTAGGGATTAGGAAATAGTGACACTATCCATAATCGTCATTTCGACCGATGGGATTTGTGCGAAATGACAATGACGTGTAGTTCAGTACTATGTTGAACAAAAGTGGAGAAATCCAAAACCTGTAGCGGAAATGGTACCAGCTGAGATATCCCGTTATGGCTTAAATCAGTTGGATGAAATTCCGCTGGAGATTTTGGATTTCTCCACTTCTGTCTAACATAGTACCGGACTACTCTGCAGCATCATCAAGCACAAATCCCATCGGTCGAAATGACGGTTAACTGTTAACTGCCAACTGTCTATTTCATATAAAAAAGGGGCATTGGGGCCCTATATGAATTGTGGGCCCCTTCCAGCATTTCTAACTTCTCACTCCTTATTCCTAATCCCCAGGGCCTAGCCACGAATCCCTAGCTACCAGTCACGAGTCACCAGTCAACATCAACCCGCTATTTCCCTGTTGCTAAATCCCCATACTATCGATATAATGGAAAGAAAAATGGTCTATTTCCGAAGTCTTTCAAGGAGGCGTTATGATGAATCGTCATTGGATGAAAGCAGGAGCCTGTATTTGCGCATTGGCTGCCGTAGGGTTGATGGCAGGTTGCGGCAGCAGTGATAAGAAGAGTGCATCCCAAGCTGCACCAGCCGCTTCTTCTCAGGAGAAGAAAACACTGAAAGTGGCTTGCATTGCCACCTATCCGCCATTTGTGTATAAAGACCAGGCCGGAGACATTGTGGGCTTTGATGTGGATATCACCAAAGCAGTGGCCAAAGAAATGGGCGTGGAAACCACCTACGAAAGCATGCCTTTCGACCAGCTGGTTCCCGCCTTGGCAGATAACAAAGCAGACATCGCCGTAGCCGCTTGCGACATGACCCAGGACCGGGCTGACAAAGTCAATTTCAGTAATACCTACTACAGCAAAGAAAATGTAGCCATTTTGGCTCGTAAGGAAGATAACACCATCAAAGGGCCGGAAGACCTGGCTGGAAAAACCGTAGCGGTGGAAAAAGGAACCGTCTATGTAGAAACGGCGAAACAGTACGGTGCCAATGTCAAAGAATACGACTACCATGACCAGCTCATTAAAGCTGTAGCGGATAATGAAGCGGACGCACTGATTCTGGACAAACCGGTGGCTCGTTTCTATATGGAACACGGTGCCAAGGACAAACTCCGTGCAGCAGGCATCATCTCCGGCAGCGGCGGATTTGTGATGTTGCTCAATAAAAAAGATCCAGAGCTGCAGAAGAAAGTCAATGAAGCACTGAATAAACTCATGTCCAATGGAGAATACGATAAGATTTACGATAAATGGTTCGCTGACAGCAATTTCAGCCAGGAACCGGACGTGAAGAAATAAATAAAAAGCAGTTGTCACAAGTGGGTGGCAGCTGCTTTTTGTTATGTATTAGGTTGCTCAGGTTACTCAAGTTGCTCAGATTGCTCAGGTTACTCAAGTTACTCAAGTTACTCAAGTTACTCAAGTTACTCAAGTTACTCAAGTTGCTAAGGTTTCTCAGGTTTCTCGAATGTGCCTCCAATGGTAAACGTCATTTCGACCGACGGGATTTGTGCAGAATGATGTTGTAGAGTAGTTCGGTACTATGTTAGACAGAAGTGGAGAAATCTAAAAGCAGTAGCGGTAAGTGTGACAGCTGAAATATCTCGTTACGGCTACATTCCGCTGGATAGCATTCCGCTAGAGGTTTTAGATTTCTCCACTTTTGTTCAACATAGAACTGGACTACACTTAACTGTCATCAAGCACAAATCCCGTCGGTCGAAATGACGGTTATGGGCAGAGGCACATTCGGAGAACCTGAGAAACCTGAGCCACTTGAGAAACCTGTAATATCTATCACAAGACGATCATAGTGCGCTATTTTTGCTTATTGCCACTTGGCATTTACTACCGGGATAATCCCTATCCGTCGCCTACGGCGACACCTTCCCCAAGGGGGAAGGCAAAAAAGCCCGCACGAAAAAGAGATTCTCTTGCGCTGGCTGCAGATACGCAGGCAAGTTATCTTTTTCCATGCGGACTTTTCACATCCATGTTTTCTTTAGTTGTTGCTCTACATCCTGAAGTCCTAGGCGGTTCTTCAAGCGGGAAGAACGGTGTGTAGGCACACCGGAGCTCTTATGTATTCCTCTTACCCGACAATCAAGTCCTTACCAATGTTTTTTGATCGGCGCCGTGCATTGGTGGTGTCCTAATTGCTTAACTGTATTATATACCATAGATGATACAAGAGTCAAGCGTTTG
>DBLC01000083.1:11700-13340 GCA_002297935.1 Dialister sp. UBA734 | reverse complement strand
TTATAAAGCGCCCCAATACCCCCTTTATATATTAATAGGCAGTATTTGTTTATTGCTTACAAAAATCGGCGAGCATATGGAAAAGAACTTGAATTTCTAATGTGCTATTTCTTATAAGAGCAATGCGATGCGCTCGCCGGCCACCATTACGCACTACGCACTTCGCATTACGCACTACGCACTTCGCATTACGCACCCAATAAAGAAAAGCCCTTACGTCGAGATGACGTAAGGGCTTCTTTCATGTCAGAGAATCATCTCTTACATAGAGTATACCACTTGGTGGAAATTATTTCTGAAGAGCTTCGATAGCTTCGGTTGCACGATCTACATAGAGGCCGCGAACGTTAGCATTTTCACCGAGACCATGGATGTAGGTGGATACATCGAAGCCTGCAGCTTTCAGCTGGCTCTTATGAGAATCTGGATCATCACCAGCCATATCGTTGTTTGCATGGTCACCTGCTACCATCATGATTGGCATCAGGGTGACATGTTTGTAGCCGCCAGCTTTGAGCTTCGGAATAACGTCTTCCAGGTTTGGACGGCCTTCTACGGAGTATACGAATACGTTGTTCATTCCCAGCTGATGGAGACGATCCTGGATAACGCTGTAGTAAGCGTTGCCCGGATGTGGAGTACCGTGAGCCATGATGAGGGTAGCATCATTTTTACCCATCTTCGGGAACTGAGAGGACAGAGCTTTCAGGAAATCAACAACCTGGTCCGGTTCACCTTCGGTGCCCTGGAAGTACATCAATGGGGTAGCAAGGGAAATCTTCTTGAAATGCGGAACCTGCATCTTGGTTACGACAGAGTCATAGCTGTATTCCATGCCTGGGATAACGTCCAGGGAAACAACAGCTACACGGGTGTAGCCTTCCTTCTGCAGTTTTTCAAAAGCTTCTTCTGGAGTCAGTTTGGTGATTCCTTCTTTAGCTTTTACGCGGTCGATGATGATATGAGAGGTATATGCTTCGAATACCGGTACATCTGGATGAGCTTTCTGAATAGCTGCTTCTACAGCATCAATGGTTTTAGCTCTGGTGTCAGTGAAAGTGGTACCGAAGGTCATAACAAGAACAGCATCTTTATTTGGTGCATCTTTCATAGCCGGGTTTTCTGCGGTCCATACACCTACAGTGGAAGCTTCGCGAAGAGCTGGAGTTACATCTTTAACTTCAGAGTTCAATTCATATGCGTTAGCGGACATTCCCATTCCCAGTGCGCACAGAGCTGCCATAGATACGGACAATACAGTTTTCAGACTTTTTTTCATGAAAAATCACTCCTTTGAAAATTTCCCGCTAAAATCAAGCGGGGCATATAGCAGGAGAAGACGAATATTTCCCATGTACTCGTTTTCTTGTATGCTATATTTAATATGCCTTAAGTTTAGTACAATGTTCCTATAAAGTCAATCATAATTTACTCAAAAAAAGAAATATTTTTTCAAAGGAACCTGTTTTCAACGTTTCATTTTCTCATAGTTTACATAGAATGACGAAAAAGAGAGGAGCGTCTATATTTTATTTTACAATATATATTGTGGTGACTGGTGACTCGTGACTAGTGACTGGGGAGTTGTAGGGCAATGTTGTTAAGCTAAGCGAAATAAGTGATGATCCCTTTCGTAGAAA
>DBLC01000083.1:6911-11637 GCA_002297935.1 Dialister sp. UBA734 | reverse complement strand
TATAGGCTCATTCGAGAAACCTAAGAACCATTAGAACCATTAAAACCTTTAACTTCTAGCGAAATCATACCTGCTAACGCAAATCTTTAACTTAACAACATTGAGTTGTAGGGGAAGGATTGTTGTTGGTTGTTAGTTGTTGGTTGTTAATTGTTGGTTGTTTGGAGCCTAATAACCAATAACCAACAACTAACAACCAACAACAATATAATAGCAGATGAAAAAAGAAATTCATATTTTTCTCTGCTAGACGGGGATAACCGTGTTATAATAATAGGGTCTATCTATAATAAGAAATGGATTATGAAATAGATGACTGATGGATTGGTGGTTCGTAGCTGGAAAGAATAAGATATTCCAGTCACCAGTCACTAGTCACCAGTCACCAAATATAGTGAGGAATACCAATGAAAGCTTTTGCAGCCTTATCGAATCGGCTGGGGATCGACATGGGGTCTTCGCAGGTTCGTATGTATCAAAATGATAAAATTATATTGGCGGAAGCCAGTACGGTGGCGGTGGATAATATTGACGGTCACGTATTGGGATTCGGCACCGAAGCGTTGATTCATTATCATAAAGCACCGGCCAATAATGGCTTGGAATGGCCGGTACAGAATGGGGTCATTGCCAATTATGAAATGACCAAATCGATGCTTCGCTTTTTCATAAAAAAATCGCTTCATCACTCTGTCAGTCGTCCGACGGTGATGATTGCCATTCCGGGAGGAATCAGTTCCGTGACGCGCCATGCTTTGGTGGATGCGCTGATTCATGCCGGCTCTCAGCACGTGTACCTCATTCCGGCTCCGGCCGCCGCTGCCATTGGGGCTGGTTGGGAATTGGACGGGCCCAAGGTGGTGCTGTCTCTGGTGATTGGCCGAGATGTGACTGACGCTGGCATTTACAGCTGCGGCGGCATTGTGGCCCAGGAGGAAATGTCCTTTGGAGGCCATCACATCGATTTGGGGATTTGCCAATATTTACAGGACAAGTATCAAATCATGATTGGTTTGGACCAGGCAGAAAAATTGAAGAGTGAAATGATTTCCCTATCCCAGAATGGGGGAGGAAATACGTTTACTGTGCGAGGCCGTCGGATTCGAGATGGCGTCGAAGTGGTGATTGAGCTGTCTACGGAAGAAATGAGCCCGGTGATGCAGCACATTTTGCAGCCTGTACTGGCACTGATGAAACGGTTGCTTCGCAATGCCACACCGGATATGGCCGATGACCTGCTGAAACAGGGAATGCTGCTTTCCGGCGGCAGTGCCCAGCTGGACGGGCTCAAAGATTGGCTCGCTTTTGAGCTGGGGATTCCCGTCACCGTACCGGAAGAACCAGGCGATGTGGTGGCTTTGGGCTGCTATGAAGCCTTTGACAAGTATAAGTCTTTACCATTTCTCATTGAAAATGGTGAAAAATATTACGGAGGAGCTTAATCATGCTATTTTTCGGAAAGAAAAAAATGATTACCGCTGTCCTGTTATTTCTCTTCATGGGCATTTGCGGCTGGTTTTGGCGCCATAGAGAATACATTCCCTTTGTTTCGCAGCCTTTATCCATCGGTGCGGCTCCTTTTACCTACGGTGTAAGCCGAGCCGCTTGGCTGGGGGAAAATGGACTGGGAATTTTTCACCAGATTTGGGACAATTGGAATGAATTGGATGAACTGAAGAAAGAAAACGATGGACTGCGGGCAGAACAGGCCCACTATAGTGAAATTTTGGCAGAAAATATTCGTCTGAAAAATCTGCTGTCTTTCAAGCAGGGCTATACCCAGTACCGCTTGACCGGCGCTTCTGTGATTTCCAGAGATTATGGCGGCTGGACCCATACCATGGTGATTGACCGTGGGGAAGACAGTGGGCTACAGAAATATATGCCTGTCATCGTACCATCCGGTTTGGTGGGATTTGTCAGTGAAGTGTACCAGAATTCCGCTCGGGTGCAGCTGCTCTTAGACCCACGTACATCCGTCGGGGGCATTGTGCAGCGTCCGGCTTCCCGTGTAGTATCCATGGTATCAGGAAATAGCGGCAATCCGGGCAAATTGGCTTTCATCAATCTGCCGCGTGAAGCCGATGTAATCAAAGGTGATACCATTGTGACTTCCGGTTACGGCGGCGTGTATCCGAAAGGATTGGTTATCGGTACTGTAGAAAATGTGGACGTCGATGCCGTTGGAGGCACCCAGGTGGCTCATATCACACCGGCAGCGGATTTCTCTCATATGGAAGAAGTATTTGTCATCATCGATCATATCCAGAAGACGGCTCCAGAAAGCATTCTGGTAAAACCGCCGAAGAAGGAACCGCCAATGAATCCNNGAACCCCCAATGAATCCGAATAAGCATCAGGCAGGTGAAAAAGAATGAGTACCTTGAGTCTGGTGGTCCTGTCCGTGGTGGTGTTTTTACTGCAGGCATCGCTATTGCCATTTTTATTCAATGGCATTAGCCAGCCCGATGTATGGCTTGTGGTGATTGCCCTGGCCACTTTGGTATTTGAAAAACGGACCTGTCTGATTCTTGCCATGGTGGGCGGCCTATTGCAGGACATTGTGATTGGCAATCTCTTTGGGTTGCACTTGCTGCCGTACTTGGCCATTACCCTTCTTTTTTTGGAATTGGGACGGGAACGGTACAACCGCCATTGGTATATTTCCTTGCTGGCTGTACTGATTGCTTCGGCCATTTATATGGTGCTATCTAGCTTCATCATGTGGTGGGCTGGCAGCCATTTTCCGCCGATTTCCTATTTCCTGTATTTAGGACTGCCCTTCCTTTTTATGAATGGGATTTGTTCTTTATTTCTCCATCGCATCATTTGGGGGATGAAACGGGAAGGTGAACCGCAGTGGTAAAAAAAGATGTGCCTTCGATTCTGACGAGGCTACTAAAAAATAAAGAAGAATCCCGCTATGCCCGGATGATTTCGGCGGCCATTGTGCTGCTCCTCATTTTGGGAGCCCGGCTGTTTTTCATGCAGGTCATAGAGGGAAGTTACTATAAAGAAGAAGCGGACGGTAACCGCATCCGCCATCTGCCCATGCAGGCCACCCGTGGGGTCATGTATGATAGAAATGGGATTATCATGGCAGGGTCTCGCTCGGCCTATAGCGTCATCATGCCGGTCAACCGAAAGGGAAATACCCTGTCCGATGAGGCGCTGAATCGCCTTTCGGCTTTGCTGAAGGTGCCTACGGCAGATATCAAAAAGAAAATTGAAGATAACAAATTGGCTTTCGGTGCCATTTACCTGGCCAACGATGTGGGCATCGATGTGGCGACCCAGATTGAAGAGAAGAAAGATGAATTTCCAGGCATTGAAATCGAAGTCAATCCGCTTCGTGTGTATCCTTACAGCAATGCAGGGGCCCAAGTGTTGGGCTATGTAGGGGAAGCCGGTCCGGATGATAAAGACGCTGAAGGAAATCCTTACACCACGGCTACACTGATTGGTCGTGCCGGTTTGGAACGGCAATACAATGCATATTTGGAAGGGAAAAATGGTTCCAAAACGGTGGAAGTCAACGCATCGGGCCAGCCGGTGCGTTACGTAGGCGGTACGCCAGCAATTTCAGGAAATAGTGTGCGCCTCACCTTGGATGCCAATTTGCAGAAAGCCGCCGAAGATGCCATGGAAGCCCAAGTCAATGAGCTGGCCCATTCAGGAGTCATGCCGACCGGGGCGTCTGCCATTGCGGTAGATCCCAACAGCGGTGCCATTCTGGCTATGGCCAGTTGGCCGTCTTATGACCCGAATCGATTCAGTAAAGGGATTTCTTCCAAAGACTGGAATGAAATCATCAATAATAAGAATCACCCCATGCAGAATCGCACCATTGCGTCGTCCTATCCACCGGGGTCTTTGTTCAAAGTGGTGACGGGGGCGACCGCCTTGGAAGCGAAAGCGGTGACGCCGGAAGAACGAATCTTTGATAGCGGGAAACATTGGATTGTAGATAAAAGAAATGCCCAGGGCGAAGCCTTTGGTTGGATTAATTTCTATGAAGCCCTGGCGAAATCGGATAACGTTTATTTCTACGAATTGGGACGTCGTGTGGGCATTGATAAAATTTCCCATATGGCGGAAGAATTTGGCTTAGGCAAACCGACCGGTATCGACCTGGAAGGGGAAGCGGACGGCAATGTAGCCAGCGAAGCCTATAAAAAGAAAGTGTTTGAGCAGGATTGGTACTTAGGGGAAACCATGGATGCGGCCATTGGTCAGAGTTTCAACTTGACCACCCCGATTCAGATGGCCATGGTCTATGCGGCCATTGCCAATGGGGGCTACAAGTACCAGCCGTACCTGGTGAGCCGTATCGATAACCTGGATGGCACACCGCAAAAGATTTTCTCGCCTAACAAATTGGGCACCCTTCCGATTTCTCAAAGCACCTTGGATACCATTCACACTGGTCTGCGGATGGTTATGACCAAAGAAGGCACTGGCGGGCAGCTGTTTGAACATTATCCGATTTCCATCGCAGGGAAATCCGGGACCGCTGAAACCAATGGATTGGATAACGGCTGGTTCGTGGCTTATGCACCGTTTGACAAGCCGGAAGTGGTGGTGCTTTGTATGTTTGAACACAGTGGGTTCGGTTCCGATTCGGCAGCGCCGGTGGTGAAGAAAATCATGGATGCCTATTTCCATCTGGGCGATTATGCGCCGGGAAAACAAAAGGCCAACCAGGATAAGGACAAAAAAGGAGGCA
>DBLC01000083.1:0-6875 GCA_002297935.1 Dialister sp. UBA734 | reverse complement strand
CAAAGAATAATGGCACAGATTCTGTCTTTTGCTTCCGGGAAAGGTGGGGTAGGGAAGACCCTGCTCTGCGCGTCCTTGGGCATTGCGTTGGCACGAAAAGGAAAGAAAGTCCTTCTCATCGACGGCGATATGGGGATGAGAAATATGGATCTGGTGCTGGGATTGGAAAATGATTGTTTTTATAACATCATTGACCTGGCCGAAGGGAAATGTTTCGCCCGTGATGTCATTCTGGAAGCCGATGACCACTTGGATTTCCTTCCGGCAGCACCCAATGGCAACTGGGACGATGTGATCCCCGCCGCCATGGATACAGTGCTGGAAGATATAGAAGACGACTATGATTATATTTTCCTCGATTGCCCTGCCGGCGTCGGCAGCGGCATTCGGTTTGCGGCGAAAGTATCTGAGAAATTGATTCTTGTGGTGGCCCCTTCCTGGGCGTCCCGCCGCAATGCATCGCAGCTGTTGCATTGGTTGGGAAAACGGACGGAAGCACTGCTTCTGCTCAATCAATTTGCCGAAAACGATGAAACGAAGATTTCTTTTGATGAAATGATGGAAACCGTAGACCCCGATTATTTTGGCGGCATGGTTCCCTATGCAGAAGAGGCGGATCGCTTGGCCCATCAGGGAATGCTGCAGGACTATGATGACAAAGGGGCCTTTGGGCAAGCCTTATCCTTGGTACTGCGGGTGCTTTTGGAAGGGAAAACCTATCCGGAGCGCCGGTGGAGCCATTTGCTTCATTTGGCAGAGAAAGAAAGAAAAGAAAAAGAACCAGAGACAAAGAAGGCCAGCGGGCTATCTTGGCATAGCAGCAGCGCTTCCTATCGCTGGCGGAGAAGGAGATGAACAGCTTGAACCTGATTCGTTATTGGCGGCGTATAGACAGTACCCTCCTGATGGCGGTACTGGGCCTGGCTGTCATTTGTTTGTTGATTATTGCCAGTGCGACTCATGCGAATATGGATGGGAAGCCGGGGCAATATGATTTCGTCATGAAACAGGGCATCTTTCTGGTGGTGGGACTCATCGTTGCCGGTGGTTCTCTGTATTTCGACTATCGGAAACTCTATCGATGGGTGCCAGTGATTTATGGCATCAATGCCATTCTTCTTCTGGTGGTCAAATTTGCGGGTACCAGTGCGTTAGGGGCCCAGCGGTGGATTCAGATCGGGCCATTTACATTGCAGCCTTCTGAATTTGCGAAGCTGATTATGATTATCTGCCTGGCCCGGCTCTTATCGAATAACAAAAGCGGCTTCCAAACCTGGAAAAGTTTGCTTCCTGTCGCCGGCCTTATGGCCTTGCCGACGCTGCTCATTTTTATCCAGCCTGATTTGGGTACCAGTCTGGTGTTTGCAGCCATTACGTTTGGGATGCTCTATATCTGCGGACTGAAAATGCAGCTGGTGAAGCGGGCTTTCTTGGCACTGGTGGTGGCCTTTCCGGTGATTTGGTTTTTTGTCCTTCACAGCTACCAGAAAATGCGTATCATCGTGCTATTTAACCCTAGCGCGGACCCCTATGGTTCTGGATACCATGTCATCCAGTCGAAGATTTCTATCGGCAGTGGGGGATTCATCGGACAGGGCCTCTTTGCGGGCACCCAGAGTCAGCTCAATTTCCTCCCTGAAAACCATACGGACTTTATTTTCTCCGTTATCGGGGAAGAATTGGGCTTTGTAGGCGCTATTTTTGTGCTATTTCTTTATTTTATTCTATTATATAGAACCATTATGATTTCCCGCTCTTCGGGAGACGCCTTTGGTAGTCTTTTGGCCTGTGGTATTTTTTCCATGTGGCTGTTCCAGATTTTCATCAATGTGGGTATGACATTGGGGATCATGCCAGTTACCGGTATCCCGCTGCCATTTATGAGTTATGGCGGGTCGGCGCTGTTGATGAATCTGATTTGCGTAGGCATTTTAATGAATATTTATTTGCGGCGTAAAAAGCTGATGTTTGATTAGGAGTGAATGATGAACCGAGTAACAATTGATCCGGTATGGCTCATGCATATCCAGAAACCGGCCCGGTATATCGGGGGCGAATGGAATAGCATCGTCAAGGACCATGAACAGATTCCCGTCAAAGTGGCCCTGGCCTTTCCAGATGTGTACGAAGTGGCTATGAGCCATTTGGGACTGAAAATTATTTACAGCGTCTTGAATGCTAGAGACGATGCTTTGGCAGAACGTGTCTATGCCCCGTGGGTGGATATGGAAGCCATGATGAAAGAAAAGCACATCCCGCTTTTCACATTGGAATCCAAATGTCCAGTCAAAGACTTTGACGTGCTGGGATTCACCATGCCCTATGAAATGTGCTATACCAATATTTTAAATATGATTCATATGGCAGGCATTCCTGTATGGGCCAAAGATAGAACCGACGAAGACCCCATCGTGGTGTCCGGCGGTCCTTGCGTGTACAATGCGGAACCAGTAGCAGATTTCTTTGATGTATTCTTTATCGGCGAGTCCGAAGAAGCCATTGGAGAAATGGTAGACATTGTGAAAGCCTGGAAAGCCGAAGGCAAACCGGGGGGCCGAAAGGAAATCATTCGCCGCATGGCTACTATCGAAGGCTGCTATGCGCCATCTCTCTATGACGTGTCCTATTATGACAACGGCGTGTTCCGTTCTATCCAGCCAAACGATGAAGCGGCCCAATTCCCAGTGAAAAAACGGGTCATCAAAGACGTGGAGCACGTCCATATCGATGACAAACCGATTCTGCCGCATATTGAAATTGTTCACGACAGAGCGGTACTGGAAATGTTCCGCGGCTGCAGTCGTGGTTGTCGTTTCTGCCAGGCCGGCATGATTTATCGCCCGGTCCGTGAAAAGAGCGAACCCCGTCTCCAGGAAATCGCCGACACACTGATTAAGAACACTGGATACAATGAAATTTCCCTCATGTCCCTGTCTTCTGCCGATTATTCCTGCCTGCCAGAATTGGTAGACCATTTGCTGGAAACCTTCAAAGATAAACGGGTCAGCGTCAGCTTGCCCTCCCTTCGTGTGGATAGTTTCTCCATCGACATTGCGAAAAAGATTCAGCAGGTCCGGAAGAGCGGGCTCACTTTGGCACCAGAAGCTGGGACCCAGCGTCTTCGTGACGTGATCAACAAAGGGGTCACCGAAGAAGATATCATGGGTGCGTGCCGCAACGCTTTCCAGAATGGTTGGAACAAAGTGAAACTCTATTTCATGATGGGCCTTCCTACAGAAACCGATAAAGATTTGAAAGGCATTGCTGATTTGGCGAACCGCATCAATGAACTGTACCATGAAGTACGTGGAAAATATGGTTGCCGCATCACTGTCAGTGTAGCCAGTTTCGTGCCGAAACCATTTACGCCGTTCCAGTGGATGTCCCAGTGCACCGTAGAAGAAATTGAACGGAAACAGCAGTACCTGAAGAGTCTTTTCACCAACCGTCACATCAAGTATGCGTACCATGATGCCAAGACCGGCTACCTCGAAGCGGTCTTGGCCAGAGGGGATCGGCAGCTCTCTCAGGTGATTTACAAAGCCTGGGAAAAAGGCTGCGAATACGACAGCTGGACCGAATTCTTCCATTTCGATACCTGGATGGAATGCTTTGAAGAATGCGGCGTCAATCCGGACCTGTATGCCAATAGAAAACGGGACGAATACGAACAGGAACCGTGGGACCACATCGATGCCGGCGTGACCAAAGATTACTTGAGAAAAGAATGGCGCATGGCACAGCGGGGGATTCTGACCCACGACTGCCGCCACCTGCCATGCAATGGCTGCGGCGTGTGCCCCATTATCGACGTAAACTTGATTGACCACAAGGAGGAAACTGGACATGAAAAGGCTGTTTTTGTCTATCAGCAAAAATGAGGAACTGCGCTTCCTGGGACACCTGGACTACCTTCGTACCATGGAACGTATCGTGGTTCGCTCCGGTATCCCCATTGCCTTCTCGGAAGGGTTCAATCCTCATATGAAAATTTCCCTGGACTCGGCCCTCGGCGTAGGCGTCACCGCTGATCCGCTCTATATGGAACTGAAACTGGAAAAAGATATTTCCAATGAAGCCATCCGGGCCATGATGGAACCGCAGCTGCCCAAAGGCATTGTGATTCATGACATCCTGGAAGCCAAACAGGAATGGCCGAAATTCGTGGCCTTCTTCAATGAAGATTGTTATGAAATGGAAGGCCCTGTGACCGATGGAGCCAATCAGGAAGACGCAGAAAAGAAGATTGCCGAATTCAACGCTTTGTCCTCTTTCCTGTATAAGCGAGTGACCCCGAAGAAAATCCGTGAAATGGACGTAAAGCCCATGATCATGGAACCCATGAAAGTACGGATTGAAGGAAATCGGGCCTATCTGACCTTCTCCCTCATTCGCAGCAACAACGGCACCGTACAGCCCAAAGACATCTGGAAAATGCTATCCGAATCCTTCGATCTCCCCTGGATTCCCGACGCCTTCATCTGCTCCCGCACAGGAACCTATAGGAATAAAGAGGGAAAGAGACTGACGCCGTTTGATAAAGGTGTGTTTAAAGAATTTGAGATGACAAAGAAAGGTTCTGTAGCGAGAAAGCCGAAAGCGGAACATTGAGATAGAACGTGTATGTAAGGGTTCTGTAGCGATGATTCGGAAAGCAAAACATGGAAATGGAACCTGCATTTTAAGGTTCTGTAGTGATGGTTCGGGAAGAGGAACATGGAGATGAAACCTGTATTTTAGGGTTCTATAGCGATGAGTTGGGAAGAGAAACATGGAGATGGAGCCTGTAATTTAAGGTTCTGTCTCTATGATTTAGAAACGGAAAACTAGATCCAGAACCCTATGAGAGCGGATTTTATCACTATGCGAAATAAAAGAAATCGTCTCCGACAGAACCTTAGTATAGAGGTATGAAAACCAGTGATACACGATGGATATCATGCCATCAGAACCCTATGAGAGCGGATTTCATCTCAATGTAAAATAAGCGAATCGTTTCCCACAGAACCTTAGTATAGCGACATGAAATGTATTGATTATCTATCGAAAACATCCAAAGGAAAGGAACACCATGAAACAAATTCTCCTTCATGTGAAGCCGGAAGAAAAAGTATTGGCTATCTTAGATGATGGTATACTATCAGACCTTTCTATAGAAAAAACTGAAGAAACGGACCTGGTGGGGCGGGTGTACAAAGGCATCATCCGCAACGTGGTGCCTTCCATCAATGGGATGTTCATTGATATCGGTGTGGGGCGCAATGCCTTTTTGCGGACGAAAGACATTCTGTCCAAAGAACCCCATACAGAAGGGGCGTCTGTGTTGGTGCAGGTAGAAAAAGACAGCACCGAAACCAAAGGACCACTGGTGACAGAAAAGATTTCTTTTGCTGGGAAATATGCGGTGGCGCTCATGAATACCAGCTATATCGGTATTTCTAAGAAAATCCGAAGCGAAGACACAAGAAATGCTCTTCGAGAGACCGCTCGCTCCATTTGCCCTGCTGGTATGGGCGCCGTAGTCCGCACTGCTGCAGAGACGGCAGATGCGGAAGCGTTCCAGAAAGACATGACCTCTTTGGCCCGCATCGGAGATATCGTTTCTCGACGGTTCAAAGTAGAAAAAGCGCCGGCCCTTCTGTACCGAGACGGCGACTTGGCAGTGAAAGCCCTGCGGGATTATATGACCGATGAGGTGGAAAAACTTTGGGTGGACGACAAAGACACCTATAAACGGCTCAAGCAGATGGGGGAAAGTGAAACCCTTTGCCCGCCGGAGAAAATTGGCTTCTATGACAATCGGATGCCCTTATTTCATGCCTTTCACGTGGAAGAACAAATCCAAGCCCTTTTTGAAAGAGAAGTGCCGCTTTCCTCCGGCGGTTCTTTGGTGATCGATTACACCGAAGCGCTGACCGCCATTGACGTCAATTCTGGCTCCTTCAAAGGAAATATGCCGCACAATGAATTGGCTTACCTGATCAACCAGGAAGCGGCCAAAGAAATTGCCCGCCAGATTCGCCTTCGCGGCATTGGCGGTATCATTATGATTGATTTCCTGGATATGGATAAAAAAGCCCAACAGGAAAAATTAGTCCGGTATCTGAAAGACCAAGTGAGAACCGACCGAGTGAAAACCGTGGTGTGCGGTATGACCTCCCTGGGCCTGGTAGAAATGACCCGGAAACGGACAGTGCACCGCCTGTGGCAGCACTACTACGATACCTGTCCTCTCTGTCATGGAAGCGGTCGCATTCTTTCCGCCGAAGCCATGGCAGGAAAGATTCTGGAAGATTTGCGAAATAGAGCGGGGCAAGGCTTTTTCAAAACGGATTTGCTCATCCAGTGCCAAGAAGACGTGGCCGCCCTTTTGAATCAAGAGGAGTGGAAAGCCCGCTTGGAACAGCTGATCCATCACGATGTGGTGGTGGAAGACAGCGGAAATGAAAATAGAGAAGCCTATGTGATTTTGAGTAGGTAGTGAGTCATTTTTATTTACTTTTCAATGGGTAAGAAACAGGGATAGCGATTGTTGATGGTTGTTAGTTGTTGGTTGTCTGGCCCCAAACAACTAACAACCATCAACTAACAACAGTGAGTGATTGGCGTTAGAGCCAGGGCTCACTGCTTTTTATTTTTTAGTGACTGGTGACTGGTGACTCGTGACTGGAGATTAGTAGCTAGGCCCTAGGGAGTAGGGGGAAAGCTATTTTGTTAAGCAAACTATGTGATGATTGCTTTTGTTACAATTGATGCTATTTCCATGTTTTTTACCCAAATTGAAATTTGGTAGGTATGATTTTACGAAGCTGATGCAATTTTAATATATGGAGAGCGAAAAAAGTGAAATTTCATGTTGTGATTTTTGCCCACTT
>DBLC01000097.1 GCA_002297935.1 Dialister sp. UBA734 | reverse complement strand
GAATTTTTATCCAAATCATCGTCAAGAAAATCCTTAAATAGCTCGCTATTCGCGGATTTCATTTCCTCGCTTTGAATAAAAATTCAAGAATAATTCCAAACCATGATTAAATCAGTGTTTCCCTAGCGAAGTCTCGTATATTTCCAGTCACTAGTCACGAGTCACCAGTCACTTATTATCAAAGTGAAAGGATACAACATACTATGACTACCAAATCCATGATCGACAAAAAACTGAATATTCGCTTTGAAAACGGCACTAACGCTTCTGGAAAGACTTTGGTCAAGACCACCAATCTGTCCAACGTGAAGCTCAATGCCACCGATGAGGACATGCTGGAAGCGGGAAACGCTTATGCTTCTCTGACGTCCCTCACCCTGGACGGTGTGCGTATGACCGATGTGTATGATCTGGCTGCCGATGGGGAATAAGCAGCACTTTCCCTACAATACATAACAAAAACTCCTCTGTGGAATACTCCACAGGGGAGTTTTTCTATGCACAAATGTAGGAAAGATAATCGGTGAAAGTGGTATAATCAAAAAAAGAAAACAAAGTCTATTTCCATGTCAGAAGAAACAAGACCGTCGCTGGCAGCACTCGGTGTAAATAGTTCTCTTGATTTTGATTGCTATGGGGTGAATCATTTCAGCGATAGAAAAATGTCTAAAGCTGATCATGAATGCCTGTGCGGTTTTGTATCAAGAAATTGGGCACATTATAACCATGTAAGAGGACGACTTCAATTAGTGGACATGTTCATGGAGGAAACAAATAATGGAAAAATTACCTCTGAAAAGGATAGGGTTATGGTTCATTTTGCTCATAATAGGATATCATGTTATATTTGGAGGGGTACGAATACTTATTGACTTCAAGTATCCTAATGGATGGCATGATAATACAGTAGTTGCATTCGGGAAAAAACTTCGTACAGAGATACGTTATTTAAATAAATACAATGGGAGTTGGTTTGTTGCGGATGTTAGACCTGAAGAGCAAATTCATCCAGAAAGAGGATTTATTACAACACCATTAGACGAGAATGTATATGACTATGAAGTTGATATGGGATGGTTTTATCAGTACAAAACGTTTTATGTGTACGGACGAAGTGGGTTTTGGATCATTCAAGCAGAACCGTTCCATATTAAGTTGTTACGGAATGAAAATATTTCTGTTGATGATAAACGGAGGTTGGACGAGACGATTGCTAAGTATAACGCCCATGAAAATCAATTTACGGTGGTCAATGATGAATCAGACTTAACCATAGAAGAACGAAATGCGTATGCACACTTAAAAGAAAAGGCACAGTCACGCATTGAAGAACTAAAAGAGCAAGGCTTATATCCGTAATTCATTTAGATGCAGGTAGAAATATCTCCATGCAAGACACCACTGTGACCGGTATGCTTTAGCCGCTTTGACTGGACGTAGAATGATTCAGGCATAATGGTTCCAGAAATTTAGACCAGCACCTTATGGAAACGCCGATTTAATCAGTGTTTCCATAGGTTAGAAGATTTTAGAAGTCTTATAAAGTCTTTTTTACAGAAAGAAGAATTGAGGGAAAATATATGTACCAACTGATAGATAGCATAGAAGAGTACCGGACGCATCTCGCCATTTGCAGAAAGCCACTGAACGCTGCCATGGATAAGCTCCGAGAAGAATTTGAAATCAAAGGCAGTTTACAGCCTTTGGGAAATAAGAAAATCGCATTGCTGTTAAAGGATCGAAAGGGGACGTATTATGTTGATTATCTCATGATCCTGACGAGAACCCGTATCCTATTTAAGGAGCCCCAAAAGGTTCGCTCTCTCATAGACACAACCATTCAAAATTATTGTAAGGCAAGAGGCGATGATATCCATAAGAAACGAGTGGCTAACCTTCGCTATACCTTTACAACAGCCCAAGGGGAGAATTTTGTGTTGAATGTAGAGATTTTACATCGGAATCAAGGAAATGTCGGATTTGTGAGGCTCTTATATAATAAAGAAAATACATCCTATGGTTGGTGGAGTATGCCGGGACGCTGCGGAGATATAACGACACGGCTCCATCGAGTGCAGAAGTACAATCAGATAGATACGCTTCGCAAAAAGTATGTGAAGATGAAAAATATGAACCTGAAAGCCGGGGAGGAACAGTTATCTCTCCCTATACTCAAGCAAGCCTGTGTGGAAACCATGCACTTAGTAAAATGCCACTGATCAAGATATACAGTTGATGAAAGATAGTAGTAGGAGAAAATAATTATGATTAATATTAATGATATTCTGGATTTTCACTATTATGATCTCCGTGGGCTAACAATAGTAGCCTTTTATCTTTTTTGGCTGTTATACTTAGGGAAAAGATATATTCGTGAAAGAAAGTATCCTTTTGCCTATAGGTTCTTTGCGTATTTTGGTAGTTTTCTGTTTTTCTTTTGGCCGTTAATTTTACCTTACCTAGTAAATAAAGAAACAACGGATACAAATATGATTGTGAGTATTGCTTTTTTTATCTGGAGTCTTGGAACAATTTTTATAGGCATATCATTGAAATTATTGCCAGAAAATCCAATGATTACATCTAAATCAATGCAGGGAAGAAAGAAATATTGGAAATTATCAAATTATGCATTGGTTGTGGAATTTATCTAATTATGCTAGCAGTTGGGTCCATGTTTCTTGAGTAAAATGTTTAAATTGAGACTATAAGGTAGAAAAATGAGAAAACGAATTGCTATCGCCTTGTTTATAGGTGCAGTTCTTCTTTGGGGAGTTGGTTTTATTTGGAGAAACGAGTGTATCGTGTACCAAAATTATACCAATAACTCAAGGTTGAACGGAACTATATCAACTTGGAAAAGTGGTGAAAATTTTGAGGGTAATCACTTGATTTTGCTGAATCCTAATGATGTCAGTGACTATGTAGAATTTGATTTCACTTTTGTAAAGAAGTATATCGAGATAGGGTCCATTGACTCCATCTTCTTTGATGGAAATGGATTTTATGTGATAGCTACTGAAACCGAAAAAAGTCCAAAGTTAAAATTGCTTTATGTGTCTCCTGCTGGTATAAATCAAATTGCAGATAATTTGAGCTGTCAAAATTGGGCATGTAGTGGGTTTATTAAAAGCAGAAAGTCTCTCTTTCTAAAATTGGATCAAAAACTTTATGAAATAGATGATATTACCAAAGCTCTTCGGCAGGTTAAAGATTTCGGCTTGAATAAAAAGCGGGTCTATCCCTATCAAAATGGGATTATTTATCAGTGTAACAATGAAATTAGAGCCTATTCAGAGAGTAAAGATACTATTTTATCCTATTTACCGGATGATATGCGCTTGGCAGGTTGGTATGATGTGGGAAAATCTGTTTTGGTAGATACACCAAATAGGGATACGTATGTGATGGATTTAGCAACAGGAACACTAAAACTGTTTTCAAAGTTTTCATTTGTCAATTATGGGAACAATCGAAATGGCATATTATTAGAACTTATGCCCAAAGGTGGTGGAGGTGCTACGCCGTTAGACACTGACTATACATGGTCTTATTTACTTGGAAATGATGTGTTTACTGCATTTACTGTGAGTATTTACAATATAGATACGGGGAAAGTTGAGAATTTTTATTATTCGAATAATGATAGCACTTCTGCCTGGTTAGACATACCTTACGATAAGGATAGATTGGAAAAAATTAAGCAAGATATTAACCAAAGTCTATATAGCATGGTAGGAAAGGATGATGGAAATGAAATTAGAAGAGGTCCGTAAAAAAATTGATGCCATTGATCCCCAGATTCGGGAACTTTTGATGGAACGACTGGATTGTTCCCAAATGGTAGCAGAAGCAAAGCAGGAAGCCGGCGAAACCAATGTGTATCGGGCCGATCGGGAGCAGGCCATTATTGCTAGATTATCCGAAGAGGTGCCGGACAACCGGAAAGCTGAATATATTTCTGTCATTCGCAAGATTATGGAAACTAGTCGCATGTACCAGTATGGGATGCTTTTTGATTGGAATCCGGACTTGTTTGCCCAGTTGGTGGAGACTGTGACCATTCCGGAACGGTGTACCCAAGTGGTGGCTCGTCTCACGCGGCCGGACCATCCCAATGCTATGAGCAGCATTTTGAGTATGGTCGGCGATTATGGGTACAACATGAAATATATGGAACTCCTTGGTTTCGATAAAACCGCCCAGACCGTATCCTTTGAATTGACAATCCTGGGAAATCTCCATGAAACGTCGATGCAGAAGTTGATGTTCCAACTGTCCAAAGAAAGTCAGGATTTCCAGATTTTGAAGTGTGAATAAGAAGTATTTCCTTGGAGAGTAGCGGCTTATGAATTCACTAGTAAGAAACTGGATTCGCCATTGTTGTTGGTTGTTAGTTGTCTGGAGCCAAACAACCAACAACTAACAACTGACAACAGTGAGTGTAAAGATATGTAAGGGGGGAGCAACTATTTCTATACATTAGAATAGCCATATTTCACAAATATAGAGCGCATGAATTAACGAACATCCACTAGAGAAACACAGGCAATTCCCCTATGAAATACCTTTATGGTATGCTAAAATAAATAGTCGAAGTGCGGTGTCACGAACCTTTCTGCAATGGAACAATTCGGACACTTTGTGAAGAATACCATACAGTGATGTAGAGTGAAAAAAAGAGACGTCTCATTATGAAATATCTTACAACGGGAAATCGAGAAACGATTGGAAAGAAAAAGCGTATTGTAGTCAAAGTAGGAACCAGTTCTCTGACCTATGATAATGGAAAAGTCAATTTCCGCTACATGGACCATTTGACCAGGCAGTTGTCGGACTTAAAGAACCGCGGGCTGGAGGTCATTCTGGTGACTTCTGGGGCCATTGGGGTCGGGCTGCCTGTGCTGGGATTTAAGGAAAAACCGACGTTCTTGCCTTATAAACAGGCTTGTGCTGCTGTGGGGCAAGGTGTGTTGATGAATATGTACGAGCACCTTTTCCATGAATACGGGCAAATTGTGGCGCAGCTTCTTTTCACCAAAGGGGATGCGGTCAATTCCAAGCGGTACTTGCATATGAGAGGCACTTTGCAGGCGCTTTTGGAATTGGGCGCTATCCCGATTGTCAATGAGAATGATGCGGTTTCGGCTGATGAAATAAAAATTGGTGACAATGACACCTTGTCGGCCATCGTAGCCAGCGTGGCGGAAGCGGATTTGCTGATCATTCTGTCGGATATCCAAGGCCTTTATGATAAAGACCCGAAGAACCATCCGGATGCCACTTTGATTCATGAAGTGCCAGAGTTTACGAGAGAGCTCTTTGCGATAGCCGGCGGTGCCGGGACCGCCCGGGGAACCGGCGGTATGTACACCAAAATCCAGGCCGCAGAGATTTGTGTCCATTCCGGTATCGATATGATTATCGCGAAAAGTGATGAGGAAGATGTGCTGGAACGCATCATGGACAGCGAGGAAATAGGTACTTTATTCCGTGGTGAAAATGTACATCCTCAGCTGAAAAAGCGGGATATCATCATCGGCACAGCGGTGAAGGGGAAAATTTTTGTGGACGAAGGCTGCAAGAAGGCGCTGCTCGAAAAAGGTTCCAGTTTGCTCCCTGTGGGCATCGTAGGCACAGAAGGCAATTTCTTGGAAGGCGATACGGTGGCGGTGTATTTCCATAACCAGGAGCTGGCTCGTGGGATTTCCCATTACAGCGCCAGTGATGTGAATCTCATGAAGGGACTTCGCACAGAGAAGCTGGCCGAGGCACTGGGCACAGAAGCGCCGTATGATACGGTCATTCACCGAGACAATTTGCTGATCATGAAATAACGGCGACAACCTATGAAATTTTCAGAAAAAGTGAAGTGGATGATTTATTATTACACCAAACATCCCAAGGGACGATTTGAATTGTCTCATATCGTGGAGCTGTTGGGATTTTGGTTGGTGTGTATTTTGCTTGCGGAAGCGGTGTTATATCTATGGCTAAACGGGTAGGAATCTTTGGTGGTTCATTCAATCCCATTCATATCGGACACTTGGTGATTGCCGAAGCCGCTTGGCAAGAATTTCACTTGGAAAAGGTGGTTTTCATTCCTTCCGGGGACACGCCCAACAAAGATATGCACCACATTGACAAAGAGCTTCGGTATGAAATGGTGAAAAAAGCCATTGAGGGGAATCCCCATTTTTGTATTTCTTCCATAGAAAAAGATCGGACCGGTCCATCTTATACGGTGGATACGATTCATTTGCTGCAGCAGAAATACGGCGACGCCTATGAGTTTTATTTCATTTGCGGCACCGATGCGGTGGCCGATTTGCCGACTTGGAAATACAATCGGGAGTTGCTGGAAGCCTGTCATTTCATTTGTGCCAGCCGCCCCGGCAATGAAGAGCGAATTGAGCAGTCTATTGCCTATTTTGGTGCCTTAGGGCAGCGGAAGATTCATTTCCTTCGCACCCCAGAGCTGGCGATTTCTTCTACCATTTTGCGAAATCGCATCGCGGAAAGCAAGTCGGTCCGTTATTTTATTCCGGATGCGGTGATTGGGTATATAAAAAAATATCATCTTTATGAAGGGTATGAGTCATGAAACTGGAACAGATTCAATCGGATTTGAAAAAGAAATTATCGGCCAAACGGTTTAAACATTCTGCCGGTGTGGCGGATATGGCAAAACATTTGGCTAAGAAATATGGGGCCGATCCAGAGAAAGCCTACTTGGCCGGCTGGATTCATGATTGCGCCAAGGAATTGTCTTTGGCAGACATGCAATCGATCATCAAAGACAATGGACTCACACTGGATGGGCAGATGATGCAGAGCCGGGCTCTTCTTCATGGTCCGTGCGGAAGTCTCCTGGCCCGCAGCCTCTATGGCGTGGATGACAAGGACATTGCCAGTGCCATTTATTTCCATACCACCGGGCAGCCGGGCATGACTTTGTTAGAAAAAATTATTTTCCTGGCCGATTATATCGAGCCGAGCCGAGATTTTCCCGGTGTGGATAAGCTTCGGAAGAAAGCAGAAAAGAATTTGGATGAAGCCGTTTTGGCGGCCTATGATTCCACCATTTCTCACCTGCTGGAACAAGAGGCTTATATTTACGATTTAACATTTTTAGGAAGAAATGATTTAGTTCTTCGTATGCAAGCAAACCATGATGAAAACAAATAAAAGAAGAAAAAGTCGGATTCGTTTAAAAAAGCTGGCTCTCTTTATCGTAGCTGTATTGGCGGTGCTGGCTCTCTTGGTTTTCGGCATGACAAAGACCGTTCACCACCTGTCTGCCCGTTCGGCAGAAGAGGCAGGGCAGCCAATGTATTACCTCTTTATCGGAACCGATGAAAAGGCCGGCAATGAAGCAGATACGGTGCTGCTGATGGCACGAAATGATAAAAAGGAACAGGCGGTTTTCATTTCCATTCCGTCCAATACAAAAATTCCTCACAGACAGGAAGGAAAATACATGCTCCTTCGGCAGACCTTGTCAGAAGGGGGCTCGGAAGAAACCAAAAGTGCCATCGAGAACTTGCTGCACATTCGAATCGACAAATATGCAGTGATCAACTTCGCCGATTTTAAAAATTACATGTCCCATTGGGGCCCGGTAGACATGTATGTAGAAAAATCAATGGAACACAGCGATGCTAATGGGGTATCGGATATTGAAATTTATCAGGGCTATCAGTCTTTACAGGCCGATGCCGGCTTGGGCTATGTGCGCTACATTGATACCGAAAACGGAGAAGTGGGCCGCATTCAACGACAGGAACGGTTCATGAAGACCGTGCTGGAAAAAATGCAAGCCTCCAGCTCTATTTATAATTGGGCCGCAGTGAAATACTATTGGAGTGCCGTGGAAACCGATATTTCCTCAGAAGAAGCAGGAAATCTGGCCTATCATTTGACCAAATTCCCACCGTCCAATTGCAAATTTATCATCTTCCCAGGGGAATTGCAGAAAAGCGGCAAAGAACCGGCTTGGGTAGTCAATCCGGTGGAAGCACAAAAAGTCATTGCTTTGACTATGGAATAAAATAGGCGTTTATTCGCCTTTTGTGGAAAAGTGCGTAGTGAGTAGTGCGGAGTGCGTAGTGGTGGAAGGGGCGCACAAAATTTGGAAGCGCCCCAATACCCTCTTTTATATAAAGCGGGCAGTTATCAGTAAGTAGCTCAAAGTATTTTATTGTTTACTACGTATAAGAAATATTACACATGGCGTGTGATGTTCTTACTCTCGTTCTGACAAATCTTATATTTCTATAATTCAAGGAGTAAAACTATGGAAAAACAGTTAGAAATTATTTGTGAAGCGTTGTCTAGCAAAAAAAGTGTATTGATTAAAGTAATGGATGTGAGAGATCTCACTTCTATTGCCGATTATTTTGTTCTGGCTTCTACACGGAACCAGAAACAGTCCCAGGCAGCTGCCGATGAAGTGGAAGAAAAGATGGAAGCCGCTGGTTTCCACCCGATCCGCAAAGAAGGATACAGAGAAGGGGATTGGATTCTCTTGGACTTCGGCGATGTGATTGTTCACGTATTTACCGATGAAGAAAGAAGACGTTTCGACTTCGATACCCTGTGGAAAGAAGCACCTACCGAAGAATATCATGATGCAGATGACAAGGAACCAACCCATGAATGATACAGCAGATAAAAAAGTGTCTCTTCTGAAAGAAAACTCCATTGCCACCCTTCCGGTGGTTCGAGAAGCTAACTTTGGGGTATTTCTAGATGGCGGCACCGGAGATTCCAAAGACGACGTGCTGCTTCACCAGGGCCAGCAGACCCAGGCGCTGAAAGTGGGAGATACGGTGAAAGTATTTCTTTACCATGACCCGCACCATCGCTTGACTGCCAGTATGCGCCTGCCACAGATCGCCATCGATGGCATCGGCTATGCACCGGTCATGCTGACCACCCGCTTCGGTGCTTTCGTAGACGTAGGCACCGAACGAGGCATTTTCCTTCCCTTCTCGCAAATGATTGGCCGCGTAGAAGAAGGACAATCCATTTGGGTGAAACTCTATGAAGACAAAACCGGCCGCTTGGCAGTGACCATGCACGTAGACGAAGACATGCGCCGTATCGCTCGTCCCTTTGAAGGGGTCAAAGTGGGAGACAAAGTCAGCGGCACCGTTTATAACGAAACGGGAGAAGGGCTTTTCCTGATTACAAGAAATAGAAATATCGCCTTTCTCCATCGTTCCGAAACTCCTAAAAATTTCCATATGGGCATGGAAATCGAAGGCCGGGTCTCCTATATTCGAAAAGATGGACACGTCAATCTGTCGCTCCGTCCCCAGAAAGAACACGCCATGGAAGGCGATATGGCCCTTTTGGTGACCTACATGGAATCCCACAAAGGCGTACTTCCTTTCACCGATAAAAGCGATGCAACGCTTATCAAAAATGCCTTGGGCATCAGTAAAGCTGCTTTTAAAAGAGCCGTAGGCCATTTGCTGAAAACCGGTCGTATTACTATGACAGAAGGCCGTATTCGGTTGAAATAAAAAGTGTAATGCTCCTAAGTTGAGTGAAATATGCAATGATTTTTTTTGCGAAAAAGGTTCTAAAGGTTCTAAGGGTTCTGAAGTTTTCTCGAACCTGCCTCTTGCCATAAATGTCATTTCGACCGGTCGTATTCGTGCTTGATGATGCAAAAGCAATGAATCTGGATGTGTAGGAGAGTGGAGAAATCTCGCAGCACCAGCGGAAAGGGCTTTCTGCTTCCCATCGTAACGGTGAAGCCATATTTCGAGCCAAGCGAGCTGCCGTGATATGTGTTATCTAGCCAGTCATTGTTACACAGGCGGTATAAAACTCGTTCCCCCTTGGAGAAGGGGGAATACAAGGGGGATAGACGTCTCTAATGGGATAAAATCCTTTGTTGGATAAGCGAGTAATGAATATTATCCGAAAGTGCTGAATGTGTCCCTTCAGGCCACTCTATCCCCGGCTTCGCCGCCCCTTCTCCAAGGGGCAACATGCTATTAAAACTACCATTTTCATACACAGTGATTTACTACATATACTACATAAAACCAATCGCAACAAAAAAGAACTGTGAAATATCCACAGTTCTTTTTTGTTGCGATGAATAAATCAATTCATGCAGCATCGGCACATTCGAGGAACGTGAGTAACCTTAGTAACCTGAGTAACTTGTAACTACTTACCGTTCCATATGTCTATACAAGCCAATGACCTTGCCGCGAATGGTGACTTCTTTGGTAATAATAGGAGCATAGGCTTCATTTTCTGGCTGCAGACGGACATGTCCATCTTCTTTGAAGAAACGTTTGACCGTAGCATCATCGTTGCCTACCAGAGCTACCACGATATCGCCATTTTCTGCATAGTCCTGTTCAGAAACAATCAGCAGGTCTCCTTCATTGATTCCTGCATTGATCATGCTGTCGCCGCGAACTACCAGCATAAAACAGCTGTTGTTCTTGCCAATCAATTCAGCAGGCATAGGGAATACCGCTTCAATGTGTTCATCCGCAACAATCGGTTCGCCCGCACGGACAGCCCCAACCACCGGCATAGGAACCAATCTCTTATTTCTCCAGGTCACATCACCTACAATTTCAATGGCTCTGGAACTGGATGGATCTCTTCTGATGACGCCCAAACTTTCCAGACGAGACAAATAGGCGTGAACCGTAGAGGTGGAACGAAGACCTACGGCTTTACAAATTTCACGGACAGTAGGGGGGAAGCCGGAGTCTAAGATTTTCTGACGAATAAAATCAATAATGGCTTTTTCTCGGGTGGTTAACGGACGTTCACTTCGATCAATTCTTCTTGGCATAATACATCATCCTTTCAAATGGGTTGAAACAACAAGAACGAGAAATATGACTATTTCCCGTCAATCATTCTAGATATATTATACTATGAAGAAAAATAAAGTTCAAACAAAAGTTCAAAGAATATACTTACTCAATGATTTTTCTGCTTGTAAAGTATTTATAAAGCAGTAAACAAATTATATCGCGATGATTAGCAAATAAAAGTGAATTATGTGCAGATTCTAACGTCGCGTTCGCTTGTATCCATGGGAGAAATCGATTACCATGATGATAGTAAGAAACGACGTTCCTGACATTCCCTTAGCATCCAAAAAGAAAGGCCAATCTTTTGGAAATATATTTACCATTGCAAACTCTTGGAGGTGTTTCCGAATGAAGAGAATCATTGCGTTTCTCATATGTACTATACTATGTTGCGGCTTAGGTGTCAATGCCTCGTTACTTCCTGGAGAAGAAATATACGAAACCATTGTTGTAAAGCAGAATGATACCCTGTGGGATATTGCAGCACAAAAAGTAGATGCGTCTATGGATATTCGCGACTATATTCACCAAATCAAAAAACTTAATCAAATCAGTGATTCCGGCTACTTGTCACCAGGACAGACGTTGAAATTGCCGGTGGTGGGAAATAAGTAGTAAATGCTTGTTGTTGGTTGTTTGGATCCAGATAACAAACAACTAACAATTTCTGTTTAGTGGCTAGCCACTCATTCGTCTTTTGAAAACTTAGTTATTTTTGGGGTTAGGGTTTAAGGTTTAGGGGTTAGAATTCTGCATTTAAACCTTAAACCAACGACACTATCATGACCTATCATTTTGTGGATGATGGACTCGGAAAGTAAACCTTAAACCCATATTGTGAAGGTATTTGGCATATAAATGATTGACCGTTCACTATTTATTATTAAAAATCATAGAAATCGGGTTGTTGGTAAACAAATCAGCCTCATTGATATAGCGGCGCACCATTTCCACAGAACGATGACGGGTCTGTTTCATAATCAAACGTTCCTCTATGCCATGAAGGGCTGCGTAAGTAGCAAACCCATGACGAAGGCTATGGGCCCCATATAGCTCTGGGTCAAGCCCAATCAGTGCCACATATTTCTTTACCAATAGGTTCACACTTTTATCACTGAGCCGACGAGATGATACCTTGCCATTCTTCAGCAAGCTGCGGAAGAGGGGACCGGTATGAATATCTGCCGCCTGCGTCCAAGCCTGCAAAGACTGAATGGCGTCCATGTCTTTTTCCTGTATATAGGGAATGCCAACCTGTTGCCCCTGCTGCGTTTGGTCTGTTTTTGACTTCTTGATCGTTACGACAATCCCCTGGGGAAATCGCTTGATATCTTCCACGTCAAGTCCCACGATTTCACTGCGACGAAAAGCACCCATAAATCCCAATAGCAGCAAAGCTTTATCCCGCAGCCCACTCAAAGTGGTAGTATCCATATAAGAAACCATTTGCTCCAACTCTTCCCAGTAAATAGGAGTTTTTCCCTTTTGCACTGAGCCTTTGAGACGTGTAAGCCCAATCAAAGCCTCTTTTACAATCCAGGCCTTGCAAGGATTGGTATCCATTTGTCCTGCCGCATTGTAATTTTCCGAAATGGCACTGATACGCCGCCGAATGGTGGCAGCCTTCGCAAAATCAGCTAAGTCATTGATATAGTTGACAATAGTTTCTGAAGAAGCAGGAAAAGAAGATTGCTTGTGGTACCGACACCAATCGCAAAAATCATTCCAATCCGATTCATAGGCGTCAATGGTGTTCTCCGATTTTGTTTCTGCCAGAGATAAGATACTCTTCTGAGACAAACCCTCTTGCTGTCCCGTTTTGGTAATAAAATTTCTGATATAAAAATGATTGTCCATGGATCGATGTTCACCTTACTGTGAGAAATAAGAGGATGTGGTATAAATCATAGGAAATTGGCTTATTTTAGCCAATAATATAAGTTCCGATAATTTAATGGTCTTCAAAAAAGTCAGTATTTATCGAATCAAACTGCCATTTTGCCACCATTTTTGCCACCGTCGAGAGGCAAAGTGAGGCAAAGCCTTTTCTCTTATCATATCACATCGGTCAATTTTACAAGGCTTCATCAATGATGGAAATCAGCTTGGTTTTCCGGCGGTCCAGCACGTGGCTGTAGACCTGTGCCGTGACGGAAATAGACGCGTGGCCAAGCTGTTTACTCACCAGTTCGATATCAGCGCCGCCTTCCAGCAGGTTGGTAGCATAGGTGTGGCGCAGGGTGTGGAAGGAACCATGGCCGAGTGTCTCTTTGCACCACCGGTTGAAATACCGGATGTTGTCAGGAGTGATCCCGGAGCCGTTATCGTGACGGACAACGAAACCAGATTCTTCATAGTAGGGGCCGTACTTGAAACGGTTCTTATTCATGAGGAAACGGGCTGTCTCCAGGTGGTCATGGAGTTTCGTGGAAATCTGCACCGAGCGGATGGACCGGCGGCTCTTTGGAATGGGCTGTATCATCCAGCCGTCACTATTCACCAAGGTGGTATGAATGTGAAGTTCATTACTTTTCAAGTCCACGTCTCGCCAGGTCAAGCTGCAACACTCGCCGATGCGCAGCCCGGCATAGTAAGCCAGGTAGATGGCGGTGATGAAATCATTGTCCGCAAAGCGCTCAAAGATTTTATCCAGATCGTCCCTGGAGAACGGTTCCTCTTCCGTGACTTCTTTGATTTCTTTCGGCGGGCGGACATAGATAGCCGGTGACGTTTCCAGGTACTCGCACATCACCACCGCATAACGGAAGCTTTTCTTCATGACAGTACACATGGAGTTGAGGGAAGAGTACCCGAGTTTCTGCTGGTTCAGGAAATGCTGCAGCATACGGGGCGTGATTTGCTTCAAAGGCAGATGGCCCAAGGTGGGCTTCAGGTGCTTTTCGATGATGGTGGTGTACCGCTTCACCGTATTCGGTTTGAGCCCCGTATAGGGAAGCGATTCCTTCCATTCGTCCAAGAGCTTTTCAAACGTGACATTCCGCCCCGCGGTGATACGGAGCTTCTTGTCATACTCTGCCTGCGCCTGCTTTTCCATCTTCTTAGTCTCAGCATAACTCTCCGTGCCGACACGCTCCACTCGCTGCCGGCGTCCGTACTCATCCTCCGTTTCAATAGAGTAGTACCATTTCTTACCTCTTTTACGTAACATAGAATCTCCTTTCATGGAAATGGAGGATTCTTTCTGCTATAATAAAACAGTAAACCTCCATACAGTGATAACGTTTGAAGGAATTTACAACCGCTGAAAGAGTACTGGAATACTTTTCAGCACCAGCCGTATCCATATTGGCGTATGGGTACGGCTTTTTAAATACATAGACAAATGATGATATAATTATAGTAATGAACGTATTCCGAAAATGACACTATCTTTCTGCCAGTTAACAACCAGAATTTTATCGGAGTTATTTTGAATAGCTGCTGGGATACGTACATTTCCCCATGGCTTTACTGCAATGACAGGTTTGTTCATTGCTAAGGCAGTGTCGATTTCAAATTGAATCCAGTTACTATAAGAATCATACATACCAGCGCATATAATAACAATGGAAGCATGGCGGATATGTTCAATAATGCCATCTCTTAACTGAGCATTTGTCTTTGTATCCAATGGATTACTACGAGGAATACTATAATCACTGATATTCCAACCGGCAGATGAAATCCATTCTTTGACTTTATTGTAATGATCATCATAACCCCAGGAATGACTTATGAAGATATGAATATTTTTAATTTGTAATTGATTCATTATTTGGTTCCACATAGTTTTTTCTTTCTTTATGGAGGTACATCATGAAATTCAGAAAACGCCCTATTGTTATAGAAGCCTATCAAACAGACAAAGAGAAAATTATACCCACACTAGAAGGACCACTTCGTGCCGCACCGGGAGACTGGATTATTACAGGTCTCAGGGGAGAACAGTATCCGTGTAAACCGGACATCTTTGAAAAGACATACGAGCCAGTAGAAGATTAAAGCTTTTTAGCAGGACAGCTTTTGTGTAGCTGTGCCCAATCCACGTTTTCACTAGAAATAATACTCTCACAACGTTCAACTAAATCTTGAAATGCTATAGAAGAATTCTTGTATCCGCCTGAATGGGTGAGATACAAGAATTTTTCGTGTTTTAGAAGCTCTGCAGTTGTTCGATACTGAATCCAATTCTCATGATATTTGTTCATGCTCTGTGAAAAATCAAAGATAGCAATAAGTATACCAGCAGCTACACTAGCATATTTGAACCACCATACCGCATCCGACCAGTAACTTAGTGGAACTATGAGCAAGGCCATTGCATAGCTAATGCCTTTTAACCCTTTATACATACGTTGACACTTTTTGCTTTGCTGGCTGTACCAACTGATTTGATTCTGCAGACGTTTTTCTATATATTCTGTTTCATCCATATGTAATCACCTAAACCGAACCTCTATGATATTTCTATCTTTTCTGATAACTTAGGTTTAACAAATTCATACTGAGAATCAAGGACCGCGTCGACGGCAGCTTTTCCAGCAGGGGGAAGCTGCCGGTATTTTTTTATCATTTCCTTTTCGGAATCGGATAGAACTATATCAGAAGAAATCACTTTGGGATGCAACAAATCAGAGTAATATAAATCATCAATAGAAACCTTGTATAGTTCAGCCAACTTCCCCACAACACCTAGCGGGGGATCGGCAGCACCAGATTCCCATTTCTGTACAGTTGTAAATGATTTCTTATTCAAATATTGCGCAATATATGCTTGAGAATAACCGAATTTTAATCGCAAATATTTTAGATTAGCACCAAGCATGAAAGTCACCTCTCTTCTAATTACCTGATAGCATATTATCATATATTTGAACAATATTCAAGATATCACGAATTTAATTCAAATAATTCTTGACACTTGAATATAGTTCATGTAACATATAGAAAATGAATAGTGAGGGAGGTGAAGAAATCATGCAGTTTACACCAAAAGAACTTCGAGCTAGAACGGGAGAAAGTCAGCGAGATGTTGCTAAAATATTAGGTATTTCCTATCAAACCTACTGTTCTTGGGAAAATAATCTCGCCAAGGTTCCGATTGGTAAAGTAGCAATGTTGTGCGAACACTTCGATATTAAACTCTCCGAAATTAAATACGATTAATATACCGCTATTTTTTATGCCATGAATGCAGAATTATATTCAAGTAAGGTGAAGACCATTAAATTATCAGAGTCCTATAGAAGAGAGAAGGTGAGATACATGACATTTGATGAATTTCAGGAACAAAAAGAATCCACGGTAAGAAGTCTCCTTCTGATGCTAGCAGATAAAGGCTTCACCGTGGATCAAACCAAGGCAGTATTAGGCACTGCAATAAATCTTGCTGGATATATGCCAATGAAAAAAGAAATTATCGATGAATTGGATAAGGATGATCCGATGTATTGCTAGGATGGGACAACACCTTGAGTATGCGTTCATATGCATTTTCATAAGTACGAGCATACGTCTCAGGGGTATTTGGAATTGTAGCAGGCCTAGACATTTCATCTTTCATCCATTCCAAAGCGATAAAGTGAGCTTTCATTTCCAAGTCATTCATAAGTATCACCTCCTTCCTGCTTACCCATTATAGCAGAGAGGAAAAAGAAAGGAGACGAGCCGATGTCAAACAAAGCACCACCAGACACACCAGTGAGGTACGTACTAGTTGATCCCTTACTGGGAAGAAAAGAAATCATGGAAGCAGGGGACATGGGAGAAGTAGAAGCCGGTGATCTTCTTCGCTCCGGGCTTATCCCCACTTTGAAATGGGGCCGGACCAGAAAGGTGAGAGCGTCGGATTTCAATCAGCTTGTCAATCAAGCCATCGAAGAAGGGGTGGACCTTTTGGAGTTCATCCGAAGCCAGCTTCCTAAGAAGAAGCCGAAAAGAAATGTTTCCGGTGAATAGAGAGAAAGGTGAATCAAGTGAAAGAAAAGAACACAAGAATGAAGAATATCGAAGAGGTGGAAAAGAGTAAACGCGAAGTCGCCTTCTTCCATCTGCAGCGTGCTTTGTCGGCCGCTGGATGTGACGTCAAAGAGTTTGAGGAAGTTGAAACAGACAGAGGAGAAAGAATCATCGTTGCCCATTTCCCGCACGGGGATAAATACGCCAACATCACTATGGATAGCGCACCGACGGCCCTGTGGGATGTGCTGAGACAAATCCCTGATCTTAGGATGTAGGACCGGCAAGGAGACAAAATGAAAAAGACAAAAATCAATGAAACCTTTGAAAAGAAGGTGCAAGAAATGCAAAACGACGATAGCCGCTGGGAAATGGAACTCGAGGCCCGCCGTTTGAGGAAATGCAACCTGATGAGAAATATCATTATCGCTTTCCAGACAGAGCATATCGATATTGGTGAAGCGGTTCACATCCTGGAAAGTACCATGATGTATATGCAGAAATACGCCAGCTCCGATAGTGTACCGCTGGATGTAGATAAGAGGTGCCCATTTTGACAGACGATGAATTAAGAGCCCTGGGACTGGGGACCATGTATGAACGGCTCCATGCCGTAGAAATCCACGCCAGGGACAACGAACGACAACTGCTGAGACAGCGCCGCCTGCTGAAAAAGCTGGTAGATATCATCGTAGTAGAGACCATAGCCGTCATGATTTACGGCTTTGTAACTGGCTGGCTGATTGGAGACGCTATCTGGAAAACATTTTTTAAATAGGAGGGCAGCCATGAAAAAGATCCTTGCACTGATCGCACTTTTGATTTTTGCTTCGGGCCTCTACGTCACTGATGCACAGCGTATAGAAACGATCACCAAAGTCAAAGTCCAGTACGGAGACACCATCTGGGACATTGCGAAAAGAGAAACCCCACCTGGGGAAGATATCCGAAACACCGTATCACGTATCAAACGGGATAACGGTATCACAGACGGAACCACCCTGCAACCAGGGGACATCTTAGAGGTAAGAAAATGAACTATGTAAAACTCAAAATGCGGGAATATCTGCTGTTAGCAGGAGAGGCCGACCGACAAGGAAGAGTGAAAGACTTCTGGTGGTACGCCGGTGCGGCCTATGCCTTGCAAGAAATGGAGAATTACCTTGAAAAGAAAAGTCAACGAATGGCACGAAGCCCGGTGGATGATCACCCATCTGGCAAGTAAAGTGCCTTCCAATAAAAAACTCCATGCCGGGGAAAGACGTGCTGGCATAGAGGAATGGGTCAAGATGTGGGTATATATCCGGAGGTATCAATGGACAAGAAAGAAAAACTCTCCAAAATTTTGAAGCTTTTGAATGAAAGGCATGAAGAATATTTCCAGAAGCACATGAACGCCGCTCAGGAAGGTGGCCAGTATAGTGAACCTTACTATGACGGTTATTGCGATGCACTGGATGATGTCATGAAAACGATCCGTGATTTTAAAGACGGAATGCTGTAAATTAAAAAGCCGCTAAGCATTACCAGTACTCAGCGGCAAAGGGTAGAAAGATTGACAGTCCTTCTACTCCAATTATATCAAATTAGGAGGATAAAACAAATGAACAATGCAAAGACAACTTTAGTGAGACAGACAAATGATTATCTGAAATTCCAGATTTTGAAAGGGAATCGTATTGTAGCACAAAGCCGAGTGAATAAGATTATCGCCAGCATTAACAGAGTAGGATACATCACTAATCCTATTATCGTCAACGAGCACATGGAAGTGATTGATGGTCAGGGCCGTCTGGAAGCATTGAAGACACTGCAGCTTCCCGTGGACTACATTGTTGTCCCTGGTGCTGGCATCGATGAATGCATTAGCATGAACATCAACCAGGAACGCTGGACTATGCTGGATTACATTAAAAGCTTTGCAGAACGGGGCGATGAAAATTACCAAACATTGAAAAAGGCTATCGATAAATATGCACATGGAATTCCGACCCGCATTATTATTTCGGTTTGCTCTGGAAACTTGTCCTACGTCAATACAAAAGTCGTGCAGGAAGGTGACTTTGAAATGGGCCGCTGGGATTGGGACGATGTATTGGGATACATGAACCAGTATACCCCTTACAAGCGGTTAGTTAGCGGAAGTTGGGACAACGTAATGAAGGTACTCCAATGGGTATATGACTCGAAAAAGGTTGACCGGAACGTGATGTATGAACAATTCACCAAGTACGGAAGAGCTGCCATGGGTCCTGTTGCAGATACATTGGATGCTTTAGATTCTCTCGAAACAGTATACAACTATAGAAAACGGGGACACGTGTATTTCCGTCAGGCTTATGACGAAGACGTGGAAGCTAGAGCGCCAAGAAAAGAATTTATCCATCGTAGAGCATCTGAATAAACAGAATGAGTAAAAACATGAAAAAGAAATACTGCGCCAGGTGTGGTAAACCCATAAGCACAAAAGAAGCCATGGTAGAGAAGATAAACGGGAAATATGTTTATACCCACCGCGACTGCCATGCCTACCTGAGAGCCAGTGCCCCGAAACCGTCCATACGGTACGTCTTAGATGAGGGGCCTGGTACTAAACTCAGGAGAAAGAAGCTGGGAAATCATGACTAACTATCAAAGGTTAACAAGAAAGTACACGTGTGGAGGGCAAAATGGAAAGCTATAGCCAAGGGAATACGAAAAATAAGTGGGAAGAATTGGAGGGCTGGCTGGAACGGCAAGCTGACAGACAAGCAGAATATGCGGAAGCTGAAACGGACAAAACTATTCGGATGATCCACATCGGATCAATGATTGGGCTGCTGCAATGTAAAAAACGCTGCGATAGATATACAACCGATCTAGTTGAAAAGCTCAAAGAAGAAGAAAGAATAGCGAGACGGGAAAAGCTACTCTGCCGGATAGGTAATTTTACCCAAGAAGAAAATCTAATCATTGGAAAACAAATCTGCAATGAAATCGAGCAGGTTATTCAAATCGTGGAACTTTTGGAAAAGGTTAGGGGCATATAAGATGATTAAATTATCAAAGCCTAACCTGCATAAACTGTTTGATCTAGTCAAAGAACGAGACGGTGAATGTTGGGAGACCTACGAAGAAACATTGGGAATCCCATTTCCGGGAGAAAGAATCCACGTCCATCACGTCAAACCCGTAGGAAGTGGGGGAGAAGATATCGCGGATAACCTTATTTCCCTCTCTCCGGCGGTGCACTTCTACACCTTCCATAACGGTTGGGGCAGCGTAGATAAGGAATGGCAGAAAACAGCCATGAAATATCTGGAAAGTGAGGCAGTAAAACAATGGGAAGAAAAACATTCCGAAGAGTTGGAAAAACTGTACAGCACTTCCGAAACTACCCGTATACAGAAGACCCGGAAAGGGTGCATGCCAGAGAAGCGACCCGGACTGCCATTCTAAATGCCAATGATATCTATTGTGCCATTTGCGGCAAAGAAATCCATTGTGCTATCACGTGCCCTATATATAAGAAAAATATACATATGGAGCATTGCACCGATTGTAACTATCACGTGGCGGCCACACCGGCCAACAACGAAACCTGCACAAAAAAAAGGCACCTGCTGAAACAGGTGCCACGGATGTATGAATACATCAACGAATCTCTATATGAAAGTATATCATATGTCCTTTGAAAAGTCCATACAAGGCCGATAAAAAGGGAGCTTTCAGCTCTCTTTTCCCCCTTGTTAAGAGTATTATTTGGAGGACACATGCCATACCGAAAAGAGATTTTTGAATACCCCGGTGGGAAAGAGACCAAAAAATATTTCACCCCGCGTCTGGGAGGAAAGAAAACAAGGATCCCCAATTTCAATCAAACCCCGGATGATGTAAAGAAAGTCAATTCCAAGCGTCGGGAAGAAAAACTGAGACGAATTATCCTGACCAATTTCAAGTGGGACGATATTTACCTGACCCTGACCTATGCTGACGAACCGGAGAGTTACCAGGAAGCCAAGAAGAAAATCGGGAAGTTTCTCCGGACCCTGAGAAGGAAATACAAAAAGGCTGGAAAAGAACTGAAGTACATCTACACCACAGAAAGCAAAGGAAAGAGAATCCACCACCATCTACTCCTGAACTACGAGGATGGGCTATGTACTAGAGACCTGGTGCAGGAGTGTTGGAAAGAGGGGATGATCAACTACTTTGCGTATCTGCATTATGACGGCGAGCCGGAAGACGCCAAGCGCATGGCGTCCTACCTGATAAAAGAGACCGGCCGCTCGATCCGAGAAGGTGATCAGAAGGTAAGCTATATCGCATCCAGAAATCTCAAGAAGCCCAAAGTCTATTACAGGACCATTCACTCCAGGACGTGGAAAGAAAGACCATTGTCCCCGAAAGGAATGGAACTGTATGAAGTTATCAACACCTACACCAACGAAGGCTACCCACTGCAGATAGCCCGGTTTAGAAAGCGAGGGAGGCAGAATGAATAAAAACGAATGGGAAAAGCAAGACAAGACTCCAGGAACTAAAGTCTATGCTTGCGGAATTGGAGGGTTCCCAACTGAGTACCAAATCGAATCCGTCATTGCTTGTGGCGCCACACTCAAGAAAGAACTGCAAGATGGAAGAATTGAAGAGACCTTTTGCAAATATCAGCAGATTATGACTCCGGAATCCTATGAAGCCTGGAAAGACCGTCAAAGAAAAGAAGGCCGTTTCTTTGAAAGAACCTGTAAGATTTGCGGAAAACATTTTGAAACTATGAGTAGAACCTCTACCACATGCAGTGAAGAATGTGCCAATGAAAACAAACGCCAAGCAGCCAGGCGTAACCCTAAGAAAGGGAAATCTATTTACTTAGACGGGAGCCCTAGAGCGGGAACATGGAAAAGAACCTGTATTGTATGCGGGAAACCTTTCATCACAAATAAACCGAGGACCCAAATCTGCAGCGATACATGCCGTAAAGCCAGGAGGAAAGAGCAATACAAAGAACGGAGAGACACCCACCCGAAAGGAGCAAAACCATGACAGGTATATTTACATTTCTAGCCGGCGCCTTTGCTGGTGCTTTTATTGCGCTTTTTACCATAAGTCTCTGCATCGCAGCGAGGAGAGGAGATAGACAATGAAAATCACAAAAATCAAAAACGGAAAAGCCATCAAGATTTCCTATGAAGAAGGGATAGATAGCAAAACATTAACGTCAAGAGAGAAAGCAGCCCCAGAATACTACACTGCTTTTTCTGAATTGGCTTTAGACATCAAAACGAACTTTGCTTTAATGTTGGGATATCAAGGAAAGTCGGGCGAAGAATTTATTAAGCGGAACAGGCTTGGAATCGAAGCCATTTCATTTGCATACAAAGATGGAGAAGCCTACCCGGATACATACGAAGTATGGGGAGACCATGAAATCGGTGGAACCATCTGGTGTACTTCGATTCATCTTCGCTTTGATTTTGGCAGCGAATGGAGCCCGGACAAGTCTGCCCTGAGAATCCTAGAAGAAGCGACAAAATATATAAACAATCACCGGGCGCAAATGAATCTCTTTGAAAAGCCGGAAGAATTGAAAGACTGGAAGGTGACAAAAGTTGAATAGCGTAGAAATCGAAGGGAACCTGGCACGAGATCCTATTATCCGTGCCACCAAAACAGGAAGAGCCGTAGCATCCTTTACGGTGGCCACGAGCCGTAGATACACCACCCCACAAGGCGAAGTAAAAGAACTCACCCAGTGGGTCAATGTCGTGGCCTGGGGAACGTTGGCCGAATCCGTGGGAAACTGTCTAAAAAAAGGATATCGCTGCAAAGTATCCGGTTACTACAATACCCGCTCCTATGATACCCCGGACGGACAGAGACATTGGGTATCGGAAGTCGTAGCTGAAGGCATCTGGCAGCCATTAACGCCAAAAGAAACAGCACCGAATCCACCGACCTATGGCGACCAGTGGAGCCAGCAGAAACAAAGTAACACTGCACCTCATACAAACAATTCCAGCCAACCCAATAACGGATTCAACCAGTTTGGGCCAAGCCAGCAAGACCACGAGCCGTTTCCAACAGACGGTCCTAGTGAAGAAATTCCATTCTAGGAGGCAACATGACAGAACAGCAGGTATTGCGAATCCTACAAAAAGTCTACCGGCAGCAAAACCTGCTGGACTCTATCAAAGGCGAATTAGAACATTTCCTTGAAACCGTAGGACCGAAAGCCATCAATCCTCAAATTCCCAAAACGTCCGGCGGAAAAGAAAGCGATATCTCCGCCACCTTATCCAGAATAGAAACCAGACGTGCGCGTCTGATCCACCGCTACCTGATGCAAGTAGACAAAATGATCACACTCAAAAAAGACGCCTATACCCTCATAGCTCTCTGCAAAAACGAAGAAGCACAGTCCATTCTGATAGACCGGTACTTGAGAAATCTGAAATGGGACGATATTATCCAAAGTCACAACTACTCAAAAACAAGAATTTTTGCTTTTCGTAAGAGGGGAATCCGGGAAATTGCGACAAACACGAAGAAAACCGCCAATAAAAAGACGGGACAAAAGTGAACTTTCAAACCTGCTATAATGGTAATGTGGAACAACTGAATAAGAGACTGCCAGAAACCCGCCATAGCCAGGCGGGTTTTTGCATGGGAAGAAAGGAGGCGAGCTCATGGCAAAAGGAAAATGGCAGAAGTGGGTAACTAAAAACGGCCTACTACAAATTGGCGCGTGGGCTCGCAATGGACTGACCGATGAAGACATAGCCCACAACATAGGAATCAACGTGGCTACACTCTACGATTGGAAGAAGAAACATCCCGAGATTTCCGAGGCCCTAAATATTAATAAAGCAGTAGCGGACATCATCGTCGAAAATGCACTGTTTAAAAAAGCCGTGGGCTGCACAGTCAAAGAGACTATCAAAAGCACCATCAAGAACCCTGATGGAACTGTCACAGAAACCACAACAGAGAAGACCAGAGAACTTCCACCGGATACCACAGCAGGCATCTTCTGGCTCAAGAATCGAAAACCGAAAGACTGGAGAGACAAACAAGAAGTGGAACTCTCCGGCAACGTTGGCATGACAGAGGCATTAAAGAAAGCGAGGGAGAGACGCGATGAATCAAGACATAGTGAATGATCTGGCGGATTTATCCCGCGACCCATTAGCTTTTGTCTATTGGGCCTTCCCGTGGGGAGAAGGACTGCTGCAGAATCAAACCGGCCCTGAAGAATGGCAGAAAAAGATCCTCAAACATATCGGAAAGAACATCTCGCCCGATCGAGTTGTCCAGGAAGCCGTAGCCTCCGGCCACGGTATCGGGAAATCCGCGCTGGTATCATGGCTCATCCTATGGGCTATAAGTACTCATGAGAACACCAGAGGCGTAGTCACAGCCAATACTGAGACCCAGCTCCTCACAAAAACATGGCCGGAGCTGATGAAATGGCACGCTATGTTCATTGCTAGAGACCTTTTCAAAGTCACGGCCACGGCGATATTCGCTACCGAGCCCGGACGAGAAAAGAACTGGCGAGCCGATGCCATCCCATGGAGCGTATCCAACCCGGAAGCATTCGCCGGGCTGCACAACCAAGGAAACCGCACCTTCCTGATATTCGATGAAGCGTCAGCTATCGACGACAAAATCTGGGAAGTGGCAGAAGGCGCTATCAACGACGCCAACACCGAGCGTTTATGGTGTGCCTTCGGGAACCCTACCAGAAACACCGGCAGATTCTACGACGCCTTTCATAAATTCCGGCCCTACTGGAACAACCTGCAAGTAGACTCTAGATCCGTGAGATTTTCGGATAAAGTCAAAATCAACCAATGGAAAGAAGCCTATGGAGAAGACTCCGACTTTTTCAAAGTCCGCGTCACCGGAGAATTTCCGGACGCCTCTGACCTGCAGTTTATCCCGCTGAAACTAGTCAAAGACGCAACTGGAAAGAACCTGCACCCACACCAGTACAATTTCGCCCCGGCCATCATAGGCGTAGATCCTGCATGGACTGGCGGAGACGCTACATCCATTTATTTGCGGCAAGGCCTTTACTCAAAAAAACTGGCTAGGATTCCGCGCAACGACAATGACGTAGAAATTGCCAATCTTATAGCCAGATACGAAGACAAGTACAATGCGGCTGCTGTCAATATCGACCTGGGATATGGGCAAGGCATTTACTCTGCCGGATTGACTATGGGAAGGCAATGGAACCTCATTTCCTTTGCCAACAGTTCACCGACCCTAGCGTGCGTCAACATGCGGGCCTACATGTGGTACGAAATGAAAAAGTGGTTCCAGACCGGCGGCGTCATAGAGGACGATCAAGTCCTCATAGACGATTTAACCCACGTCGAACTCAAACCAACCATGGACGGGCGCATCCAGCTAAAGTCCAAAGACGAAATGAAAAAACAGGGTATCCCGTCACCAAATGACGCAGACGCCTTAGCCTTAACCTTTGCGCTGCAAATCGTCCAAACCACAGAGTCCATAGTCAATACCGACTATGACCCATACAACTAGAAAAAGGAGGTAATAAACATGTGTGGATCCTTATTCGGAGGAGGAAGCGTAAAAACACCGGAAATACAGAAAGTAGACCCGGCAGTTAACAACGTTACCTCTAGTGAAATTAACGCATCTGGCTCTTCTGATGCAGAAGCAGCCAGAAAGAGAAAACTCCGCCAGGGCTTTGCGGCAACCACCTTGGCAACACAGGCACAAGGGAAGAATACCCTTGGGTAGCCTGGCAGCCGACACCTTTGACCCAGAATACATACCAGCAGACGGACCTGTCAAAACAATCAAACGAGAAGTCGCCGCAGCCCGTGTAAAAGCTCTTTATGACAACCGTACCAACTGGGAAGAAAGGTGGAAAGAAATCCGGGACATACAACTTCCATACCTGGGAGAATTTGAAAGTACTGGAGACACAAATAATCGAGGCGGAAAGCGAGACCAGAAAATGGTGGATAGCACCGCCTGGATGGCCGACGTAGCCTTTGGGGCCGGCGTCATGAGTGGACTTACCCCGCCTTCCAGACAATGGTTCAAGATGGGATTTTCCCGAAATGAAGCTGATGAAGACGTAGAAGCCATGTCAGTACTGGACCAGCGGCAGAAAATCCTGGAATACTACCTGCACAAATCAAACTTCTACAATTGCATCCATACATGCTATATGGAATTGCCTTTTGGCCAAGCACCTTTAGGTGTATTTCCATCCATGGAAACCGGCATTAGATTTCAAAACTACACAATTGGAACCTATTGCTTAGACACCGGGCCGGGAGGACGCGTCAACACCTTCTGCAGAAAGTTCAAAATGACACCAGTCCAAATCCAGGAACAATTCGGAGAAGACAACTTGCCGCAGATCGTCAAAGACGCACTGAAGAACAATAACAAATACTCCCAGCAAATGACCGTCATCTGGCTAGTTATGCCTAATGACAAACGAATCCCTGGCATGCCGGGAAATAAAAACATGCCGTACACCTCACTGTACTGGCTAGAAGGGCACGGGAACGAATACCTCTATTGTGGAGGATTTGAAGAATTTCCTGTCCCGGTAGCTCGTTACCAGGTAAACGGCCAAGACGCATACGGCAGAGGCCCTGGATGGTATGCCAGACCAGAAGCCGCAGAACTAGCAGTCAAAAAGAAAGACCTATTGACCTTGATTGAAATCATGGTGAAACCACCAGTAGTTGGTCCACCAGAAATCAAAAAGATCAACCTTATCCCCGGAGGATATACAAAAGAGCAAATGACCGGACAAAACCAAATCCGGCCACTCTTCCAGGTACAAGGGAATCCCCAGTGGATTTATCAGACCATCCAAGAAACTGCAGACACCATCAAACGCATCTACTCCGCTGACCTTTTCCTCATGCTATCAAATAGCGTAGATGATCCGCAAAAGACAGCGAGAGAAGTTATGGCCCTGCAACAGGAAAAACTGCAACAGCTAGGGCCAGTAGTTGAAAGACTGCAAGACGAATTCCTATCCCCACTGATAGAAAGAGCCTACAACATTCTGGAAAGAATGGGAGCCTTCCCGCCAATCCCAGAAGACATTGCCGAACGCTTCCAGGAAGAAGAAGTCAAAATCGAATACATTTCCCCATTGGCACAAGCCCAGAAGATGAGCGGTTTAACCAACATCGAACAGGCTATAGCCTTTGTAGGACAAATGGCCCAGGTATGGCCGGATGTTATCAAGAAAGTAGACCCAGTGGGTACCGTATCCGAATACTTCTCGCTCTTGGGTGCACCAGCCAAAATCCAACGCTCCAACGAAGAAGTCTATCAGATGATTCAGCAAGAACAGGAATTGGCACAGCAACAAGAACAAATCGCCCAGGCACAGGCGATAGCCCAGACAGCAGCACCGGCGGCACAGGCGGCCAAAAACCTAACCGACGCTGCCCATGACGGGAACCCCGCATTGCAGCAACTCATGGGCATTAATGAACCGGGACTGGGAACCGTATGAATAAAGTAATCACAGATCCCCATTCTAGCAATAAACTCTGGAATGAACTGATAGAAAAAGAATATGCCAACCAGGATAAACTAGCCTGGAAAAAACTCCTGAAGACCAAGGAAGGCCGTTGGATCTTTGAAAGAATCTTAGAAAAGACCGCCTACCGTGCCAACGTCTTTACAGGAAACTCATTCACCTTCTACAACGAAGGCAGGCGTAGTGTAGGAGTAGAAGTCAATCAATGGATTATCGACCTCTTAGACATGGAAGGGGTAGAACTTAGACAAAAGGCAGAAAGAGAACACATTGCATTTAGAAACGAACAATGGAGGTTATTCAATGACAACGAAGACGAAAATTGAAATCACCAAAGCACTTATTTTTGTTTTGGCATTTTTCGGAGCAGCTTTCTTCTTGCTTCAGCTGATGAACTAAAGGAGAACCATCATGAACGATAACACGAATACATTGAAATGGGACTTACAGACATTCGCTGAACCGACAGAACCGACTGCACCGGAACCAGCAAATAATACACCGGATACTCCGGCGGACAATATCCAGGATAGTCAGACAGACCAGACACAGGGGAATCCACAGAACAACAATGAACCGGCAAATGATAAACCGGACGGCCCCAAATCTTTGTTGAACCAGGCTGCTGGCAATGACAATATCGCTTATGACTTCACACAGAGCATTCCTGATGGCTATGAATTGGATGAAGCCACAAGCAAAGCATTTGGAGATATCTGCAGAGGGATGAACCTAAACAATGAACAGGCCAACCAGCTGGCCGCCTATGGCTACCAGTGGCAGCAGTCTATCATGGCCAAGATGCAAGAAGAACAGCAGGCCGCCTACCACAAAGAAGCAGAAGACACCAAAGCTTTCTTTGGAACCAACTTTAAAGGAACCATGGAAAACGTCAACGTTGCTGTAAACATTCTCGAAAGAGAATATCCGGGATTTGTAGACGCACTAGAAAAAGGCGGCGTAGGAAACAACAAAGCCGTACTGCAGGTATTGGCCAAAGTCGGTACCATGCTGAAAGAAGACCCGGGCGTAGGCGGTGGCACACCGGCCAAAGCAAATAACAATCCATACCCTAACACCAATTGGGACAATTTATAAGGAGGAACACAAATGGCAACAGTAGGAGACCTTTCTCTCACATTTAACGACATTCGAAAAAGACAGACAATCGACGGTAATATCGATAACGTCATCGAACTTGTATCCCGCTCCGATCCACTCATGGAGAGAATCAGATGGATTCAGGGCAATCTCCCTATGGGGAATAGAACCACACAGAGAACCAGCCTTCCAAGAGGCGAAATCCGTCGTATCAATCGTGGCGTAGGAAATTCCAAATCCACAACCCGTCAGATCACCGACGATTGTGTAATGTTTGAAGGCCACTCCCAGATTGATAAAAAGCTGCTGAAACTGCAGAACGATCCAATGGCCTATAGAATGTCTGAAGACCGTGCCATGGTTATGGGTATGACCCAGCAGGTATGCGATATGCTCTTCTATGGTAATGGTGACAAGAACCCCGATGAATTTAACGGCATTGCTACCCGCTATAACACCTATGGCGGAAAAGTAGGTGACGCATCCTATCAGGTAATTAACGGCGGTGGCACCACAGCTAAGAAGCAGACATCTGCATATCTTGTCTGCTTTGGCGATCAGGCCGTCACCGGCATCTATCCAAAGAACTCTACAGCGGGATTCTCCAGAACCGATAAAGGGGAAATCATGGTAACAGACCCAGACGGCAAACAGTACGAAGCACTGCTCACCATTTATGACTGGAACGCAGGCTTGGCTGTCCACGATCCTAGAATGGTATCTGCCGTCAGAAACATCGATACCGCAGCACTGTCTTTGGAATCTGCCACCGCGGAACAGAAGAAGGCCATTGTAGACAAGATGATCATCGCCCAGCACCGAATCCGTCATTTCATGAACGTCGATTGTGCATGGTACGTATCTCCATTTATGATGACCCTCTTGAACCTCTACTACAACGACAAAGCCAACATCTACATTACCCGTAAGGAAGCCATGGACGGTATGCCAGAATACTACGTCAACGGTATTCGCGTACTGGAAGAACAGGCTATCACCGACGAAGAAGCAGTTATCAAGGAGGCAAAATAATGATTTACGACGCAGAAAATACCTTTATGTGGAAAAAAGATCTTTCCACCGGGCTCACCAGTGACGTAGTAGCAAACTCCGGCGGAGGTGACGCCTATGACCAGCTCTTTCTTTCCGTGGCCGTTAATGCTGCTTTGGATAAAGACGCCGCCGTAGTTCTGAAAACAGCTGACGACGAAGCCCTGGCCGCTCCTAAAACCCTTTGCACACTGACTGTAGGAAAAGACGAAGGCTCCAAAGCCTCTGTCAAAATTCCTCACGGAATGAAGAAATTTATGCGAGTAGACGTGACTGGCGCTACTTCTGGTATCGTGACCGTAGCCATGGTGACCGATGTTGTACTCAAATAAAGAAAAGCTAAAGAACCTGTCTATCAACGAACTCCGAGCTAGACTCTACGAAGCCGGCATCGAGTACAAGGATACAGACACCAAAGAGCAACTCATTAAGCTCATTGAAAAATACTGCTAATGCAGGGCGTGGATTCTTTCACGCCGCATGGGGATAACCATTTATCCTTATGCGGAGTGAAAGAATCACAAGGAGGAAACTATGAACTCTACTGAAATTTGTAACATTGCACTAGGGGCTATCGGAAAAGGGAGAATCGATTCTATGAGCGAAGATTCTGAAGAAGCCAGAAGCTGCAAACTGTACTATGATCTGACACGTCAAAACCTATTATCCATGTACCCATGGGAATTTGCTCATAGGCACACGAAGCTAGCCCTCTTAGATAAAGAAACTCCAGGCTGGCGTTTCACCTATGCCTTCCCCGCAGGAGCATTAGTGATTCGAAAAATCTATGATGAAGCAGGGGCGGACAAAAAAGAAGATGGAAACCCCATCTATACAACGCTAGCAGTGAACGAAAGCCAGAAAGCCATCTGCACCAATATCAAAGACGCCTATTGCGATTTCACTTTTGATGTGGAAAACGCAGGTATCTTCCCGCCTACCTTTACCCAGGCACTGGCCTATTCATTAGCCGCCTCCCTGGCGTATCCATTAACCGCCTCCAGTCAGCTACAACAAAATAACTTCCAGCTGGCTCAAAATGCCATCGCTTTGGCAAAGTATACCTCTGCTATCCAAGACGAACACAAACCGTCTTTGCCTCATAGTTATATCAACGCGAGGTTATAACCATGCCGCAAGAAACTATGTATGTCATGCAATCCTCATTTGCCACGGGGGAAATCTCACCAGAAGTAGCCAACAGAATTGACCTGGACAAATACCAAGCCGCCTTACTGCAGGCGGAAAACTGCTATATCAGACCCTATGGAGCCGCATACAAACGCACCGGTTCTCTCTATTGCGGACTGGCCAAGAAATCTAAAGTGCGCTTACTCGAATTCCGATCCAGTGTCAACAACGCTTTTATGCTGGAAGTAGGGGATAAATATATCCGCATCTGGAAAGATGGTAAATTCACCGGGCAAGAAATCACCACCAATTACACAGAAGCGGAACTGGAGAAGCTGAGAACCTGTCAGAGTGCCGACATTATGTACATCGCCTCCGGGACTCATCCAGTGATGCAGCTCAAACACTACTCCGATACAGATTGGCGATTTGAAGAAATGACATTTACCAGCCAGTACTTTGACGAGACCTTAACCGTAGATAACAGCGTGTCTGATGAGAAGTGGGACAAAGCAGGAACCTACGCCTGGACATGCCCCAAAACAGGAAACTATGCCATTACAGTGGCTGGTGCTGGTGGGGGTAAAGGCGGAAAAGGCGGACACAACGACACGCTGGCTAATGGTGGTGCCGGAGGAAGCGGAGCTATCGTATCCCAGATAGTTTATCTCAAGGCGGATACAGCTTATCAGATTATCATTGGTGCTCCTGGTAAAAATGGTGCAGACAAGGCTACGCAAACAGGAAGTAGATATACCGGAGAAACAGGTGGTAAGGGGGAAACCTCTTCAGCTTTTGGGCTAGAAGCACAAGGCGGAGAAGGCGGAACTGGCGGTTATGCAACCTATACAGGAAGATTTTTTAAGCGGAGATACCATGTATATAGCGGTACAGACGGTGTTTCTTACGGGAGCGGTGGGAAAAGCGAAAAGCCTGGTTGGGTAACATTAAAATCCATGGATGAACCAACGCTTTCCGTTTCTGGATTGGCGGGAGAAGTCACACTGTCTTCTGATAAAAATTTCTTTTCCACTGATATGAAAGGCATGTGGATGAAACTGTCTCAGGACATCCCAGCACAAACAGTCACAACAAACGGCGCGCAGACGACGGACGCCATCCTCATTGGAGCATCCTGGAAGATCATCACTCATGGTACCTGGACCGGTTCCATCAAAATCCAACAATCCATCAATGGCGGCGAGTGGAAAGACTTTAGAACATATAAGTCCAACGATGATAACAATGTCAGCGAATCCGGCACCGTAGATGAAGCAGACAATATCCGAATGCGATTAGTGGCCACCGCAGGGAAAGCAGACCTCACGGCCACGGCCTACACGAAAGCAGGTATCGTAGAAATCAAATCTGTCAATTCTGCCACCAGTGCTACTTGCCAAGTACGAAAGGTGCTAGGACAGATAGGGAAAGTAGATAGCTATTCCTTTGGCGCCTGGAACCAAAGATATGGCTATCCAAGGACCGTTGGATTCTTTCAGGACCGACTCCTCTTTGGAGGGACTAAAATGCAGCCCTACGTCCTATGGATGAGTCGGACCGGCGACTATAACAATTTCTCCGTGGAGAAAGCAGATGGTACAGTCACAGATGACAGTGCGATTTGCCTATCCTTTATTTCCCGCCAGCAGGCAGAGATCAAACACATCTGTCCAGCGTCCGATTTGTTTATTCTGACAGATTCTAACGAATGGACCGTCTCTGGCGGAGATACCGTGACGCCAACCAAGTGTACAAACAAAGCACAGACCTTCCGCGGATGCACAGAAGTGGAACCTATTTCCATCGGCAGTCGTTTGATATACATCCAGCGCCGATCCCAGACCATTAGAGATATGGCCTACTCTTTTGAAACAGACTCCTACGACGGTATGGACCTAACTCTTCTAGCCAAGAACCTTTTGCGAGGCTATACCATCACAGACGCCGCGTACATGCAGGACCCGGACTCCAGACTCTACTTTGTCAGATCAGACGGCGAGATGATCTGTCTGGCGTACATCAATGACCAGAAAGTTTACGCCTGGAGCCATATGGTAACAGAAGGAAAGTATCTGGCCGTAGTGAATATCTCTAGTGACACGGCGGATGAAATTTACACCGCTGCAGAACGGAATGGAAAGACCTATATTGAAAAGCTTATGCCGAACGAAGATACCAACAATCCAAAAGACTACATCATGTCAGACTGTTCCAAAGTCATGACATTGGATGAAGCAACCGATACGCTGAATGTAGACTGGATCACTGGGAAAGTATCCGTCATGGCAGATGGGAAATACTTTGCCGATATGCCGGTAGAAGATGGAACCGTCACCCTACCAACCGAAGTATCCTATGCCATTGTCGGTTATCCCTACCAGATGACCATTGAACTTCCAAACATAGAAATCCAATCCCAGAACGGGACACTCCAGGGAAGATATAAAAATGTTAGAGCCGCTGCTTTACGCCTTAGAAGCTCTTTAGGAGGCAAGATAGGGAACGGAGTAGGGAAAATGGACGACATCAAATACGAAGAACTATCAGACCAGAAAATTACGCTCTACACTGGTGACAAAGAAATTACCATCCCAAACCCAGGCGTGGAAAAAAACGGCCGAGTCGTCATCGTATCAAGAGACCCCTATCCATTTAATCTAGCCGCGCTGATCAGAGAGGTAGTCGTTAATGCTTAAAAATAAATACGGAGTCAAAGTCACTCCAGTAGATAAAAAAAACTCCCCATACTACGCCTTTGAGATGGCTAGAAACATGCGGAAAGAAGACATCGCAGAATGCAAAGCCACCGGATGCACGCCGACAGCAACGGTGTCTCATTCCATCCAGGACTCCGACGAAGTTTACGCGGCCAGATATAAAGACACATTGCTTTGCGTCTTTGGGGTTGCAGGAAACTCCATTTGGTGTCTGGGAACCGAAGCCGTCAAGAAACACCAGAAAGCGTTAGTGCTCATTGGCTATAGCTTTATCAAAGACGCCGTAAACAAATACGGGAAAGTCTATAACTGTATTTCTAAAGAGAATACCCCGGCCATCCGATATATCGAAGGCATGGCCAAACAAGGCGTTGACCTCTATGAAGGGGATGTGACCATCAATGCCGTTCCATTTTTGTATTTTGAACTAAGGAGAAAAGACCATGTGTAGTGTAACCGCAGCCATGATGGGACTAGCGGCCATGCAGGGGTATAGCTCCTACCGATCCCAGAATGCCCAATATAAAGCCCAAGCGGCCGCCTATGATGCACAGGCCGACGCCGCAAGGCAGAATGCTAGAATCGCAGACCAGCAGCGATCCCAGATCGCAGACCAGTATGCACAGAAACAGCAACAGCTGGACGCCAAGAGAAAACTCATCATTGGCCAGCAGAATGCTGCAGCCGGTGCTTCCGGCTTGACCGGCGGAAGTGTATTGGATGCCAATGCGGCCGCTGTTGATCAGTGGAGAACTGACTCCATGAACCTGTTAGGGAACCAGCGGAACGATACCAAGAGTGCCTATATCAACCAGGTAAACTATTTGAACCAGGCCAACCAGGCCCAGGCCGCCGCTGCTAATACACGAAGCCAGGCGAAGTCTGCTAGAATTTCCTCTTTGCTCAATACCGCTCTCAGCATGTACGGTGCTTATAAGACTTTTGGCGGCGCATCCAGTAAGGCGAGCGGCCAAACTATGCAAGCTAGAAGCGGTTTTAATGGGGACCTTGCTAGCGGGAACCTGACATACACCACACCAACATCCATGTATCAATCTGCAGGTATGAATCTACCGAAGCTAAACACTGGAATCATTACCTCTTCCAAACCGACATTCAACACATTCATGGCACCGAAGAAGTGGAAAGGGTTTAATGGGTGGAACTGATGAAACTCACACAATTCACACCGAATGTGAATAAAAACATCATCAATGGCAAAGTCCAGGCTGTCGATTCTCCGGCGGCTTATGGATCTAACCAAACTGGCGCAGGAGCACTGAATGCCTCGCTAGGGGCCGCCATGGACATGGTGCAGAAACAGTGGACCAAGGACCAGAATGATCGAATCATAGATGCTACAAACGATTATATGCAAAGAGTTAATTCTATGATGGATGATGAAAACAAAGGCCTTTACGTTACCCATCAAGGGAAAAATGCTGAGTCCTTACAAGAGGATTACCAAAAAGGAGAAGAAGAAATATACAACCAGATCATGAAAGATCACGGAATTTCTTCTAACTATGCCATTGCTGCTTTTAAACAGAAACGTGAATCCATGCAAACCGGAGCGTTAGATACTATCGACAAGTATCAGAAACAGCAGCTGGATCTTTATGCAACCAATCAGGCACAAACGCTTTTGGACAATACCGTTGATTCGATTATACGGAGCCCAGAAAACATGAGAAATAGTATGAATACCTTTATGCCGCTTTTACGAGCAAATATGGCCGGCAGAGGATGGGATGAATCAACAGTGAACCTGAAGACAAAGCAGGCGATTAACTCCATTGCGGAGAAGGCACTTAACTCCATGGCAACGACAAATGATTATACAGCGGGCCTGGATACGGTTGGTTACTTTAGAACGTTGGGGGCCGACGAAGCTACCATGAAAAAGTTTGAAGCGCTGTTTACTGCTACCAAAACAGAATCTACAACGAAAAAAGATTTTACAGGGGCAATGACAGAAGACAATGTAAATTGCCTTACCGGTTCTTTTGAAGATTACTACGCAAAATGGAGTGCCTCCCATCCATTAGAAGTTACCCATAGTACAACTGACCTAGGACGCGTTGGTGACAAAATCGGAAAAGAATTGGGGTGGGACCCATCATGGGGCTATGCCGTAGCCGACTTTGAATCTGCCGGCGGTGAAGCAGCACCGGGAAATAATTATTTTGGTATCAAATGGGATGGCGAAGGTGACTATCAGGAACTCAATACTAGGGAACTGGATGAAAACGGGAACGAATATTATACCAAAGCAAAGTTCAAGGTTTACAACACCCCAGAAGATGCAGCCATGTCTTATGTGAATTGGATCAAGAATAACTGCAGTGAAGAAGAAATCAAGTCAGTTCATTCCCCTTCTGACGTTGCTAGACTTATGAAAAAACATGGTTATTACACAGACAACGAAGATACCTATGCAGCCGGATTGGAAGCCAGAGCCAAGAACTATGCAGGGCAGGCGTCCATGTCTGATGAAGAAAAAGAACAACTGGAAGTCAATAGAGAAAAAGCGGCCAAATCCGAATGGATGAAACGAAAGCAGGAACAACAGGAATCTCTTGCAAGAACATTGGATGATATGAAAATTCCGATGTCTACCATGACTCCACAAGAGAAGGAATCTTATATTGATCGAATTGCAGCTAGTAATCCTCTTTTCGCCGATTCCTCTCAGTACAAGTCTCTAATGGCTAATGCCAAAGCACAAGAAAAAGCAGAATCGGCTAGAAGCATTGCTGGGAAAGGTGGGACAGGATATTCGACCAATAAGATGGTAAATAACCTGATTAGCCTCATAGGTACAGGAATAGTCAGTAGAGAAGACTTGGATAATAAGCTGGAATTGGCAGCCAATAACGGGTACGCATTGACAGATGCGCAGAAAGATTCAGTTGAATCGGCGTGGAATCGCTATGAACATGGGGATAAAGAATTTTCCGTAGAATTACCATCCGCCAAAGAGCTGGCTGACTATACCGGAGTAGATAGTTCTCAATTCGACGCCAGTACAATGGGACTGATAAGACAGAGGATCTATCAGTATAGCAATAACCAATACGAAATGATTCCTAATCCCAACGGCTATCCAGCAAGCCAAGATGTTATCAAGCGCATCGCGCAGGAAGTGGTACAAACAAAAAATATTTACCACGAAGATCATTGGCTCAGTGCCGATGAAGACTATAACGTTTCTATGGCCGGGTTGGCAAGAGCAGGCATTGTAGATTATGAACCTTACGGAAATGGAATGTTCCAGGTAATCGGTAGAAATGGCGAATCTTTCTATTGCAGCGCCGCCCAGCTGCAGGATATGAACGATGGGACCAAAACCATGATGGACGTCATGGAAGAAAACGGAGGAGAAGAATAATGCCAATGAACGATGACGACTTCATGGCCGTCTTTACCGGACAAGCCAAAGTCTCTAAGCAGCAATACCCAGTAATCCCTACCATGGGGACGGATGAACCATACGAAGAACGTCAGAGAAAACAGCAAGCCGCTCAAAGCGGGATTGACTGGACATTCCTAGACGATGAATCTATGGGGACAATAGATAAGCTGAAAAAGTTCTGGCGAGTGCAGACCAATACACAGACCCCAGATGAAAGACTAGCTAGTGCAGAAAAGGTAGGCAATGCTTTAGGACTAGTCCCGCAGACATTGGCGGAAAACGACGATCTATACAAGAATGCCTTATTAACCTATGAACAGCAGCAAAACAATGCCTTTCTGCAGGGGAAGCCATTCACACCACAAACAGTGGCACAGATGTATCCAGAATTAGATACCGAAGATACCGTAGCCACTACTATGGCATTAAGAGACTATAACAACATCCTGAAAACACGCAGAGCCATTTCGGAAGGAACGGCTGCTTATACTATGGATGCCGACCCTTCTCTTTGGGGTACCTATAAATCTACTATGAAAGATATAAACAGCCTTCCTGGTTATATCTTTGGGAAAATCTCTGACCTTGTCACTAAAGCTTATAACGCTGGACAGGCTATGGATGCACAGAGCGAGCTCATGTACAAAGCCTCTATCGGCGAAATTTCCGATGAAGATGTAGAGAAGGCACTTCCTGGACTTATGACTATGCAGAAAGAATTTAAGTCTGAAATGGGAGACACCTACGTGGCTAGGATCGTAGGAGAAGCCATTTCTCAGTTGTCCATGCAGAAAAACATGATGATGAGAGGGGCAGAAAAAATTTTGGCTCCTATCGCCCCGTTAGCACAGCCCGCACTCCAGGCCACAAAAACTAACATCCCACAAATTGCCACATTAGGAAGCACTGCAACTGCAAGCGCATTAGGACTGACAGGAACCGCAGCCGCTGCTACTGTTGCCAGTGGTGCTGCTATTGCCGGCTTACTCACGTTAGGCACTGCCTCTGTTTTTGTAGGCACGTACAGAGCAGAAGCAGGTCAGGCTTACTGGGAATGGAGAACCAAGAAAGGTAAAAACGGAAATCATGTCTATACTCGCGAGCAGGCTATTGGACACGCTAAGAGAGTAGGTATGATGAATGCTGCTATTGAAACGGGTGCCTGGGAACTGGCATTCAAAGGCATTGCCAAAGTATGGGGAAGTGAAGCTGCTTCTGCTGTTATCAAAGACACCGATGCCATGAAAAAATTGATTGGCGCAGGAAGAGGAGCTATCAGAAAACAAGCTTTGATTCATGGTGGCAAGCAGTTTGCCAAAGTAGCTATTCCGGAAACCGTAGAAGAAGGTTTGCAATCTATGACGTCAGATTTAGATACCAACATCTATGGCGAAGGCGGAATTTCTGCAAAAGAAATGTTCAACAATGCCCTGGACGCCATGGTTGAAGCTGTACCGTCCGTCATTGGTATGTCTATTGGCGGTTCCGCTTTAGGCGGCATTGGTGCTTATAAGGCAATGAAGAAAATATCCGGACTATCTGAAATGAAAGAGACCGTCACAGAATTTAAAAGGCAAAATGAAAATGCCATGTTGCAGAAAGTTATGGAACTTCGTGAAGACTCTTCTCTTTACCATAAAGCACCAGAAACCTATAGAAAAACCATTCAAAGACAGATGGATCAGGCTGATATGGGGACGGTTTACATCGATGCACAAGCTGCAGCCGAAAACGAATCCACTCATGAAGCACTGAACGAAATGGTGGAAAAGGGAATTGTTTCCGCTAAAGAACTCGACGAATCCATTAAAACAGGCAAGCCACTGGCCGTAGAATCCGGGAAATATATGCAGCTCGCTTCAGAAGAAACGCCAGAAGTTTTGTCTGATTATTCCACCATGGACAAGGGAGAACGTACTCTACACGCTATCAAAGAAGAACGCCAGCGCTATAAGGACATGATTGATATTGTCACTTCTACCAAAGAGAAGAGAGAAGCGGCCGCCAGCGAAAAAATTCTGAACGATCATTTTTCCGAAGACACTGAAAAAGGGAGAGAAGACCGGGCCACAGCCCAAGAACTCCTTTCCGGCGGATTGGACCATTTACAGGAAAACTACAAAAGTCTGCTAGAAGAAGCAAAAAAAGCCTGGGGCGATCTTTCCGGTGTAAAAGAACTCCAGGACTACATGGAACGAAGAAAGACACAGGACGCCAATACATCTGGCGAAAAGGGCGTAGATTTTATCGACGTGGGTGAAGGTGCCGACCGTGTACATATCCGAGAATCGAAGAATCCGGACTGGTATCAGGACTTCTACAGTGACCATGACAGAGCACCTACCCAGCGAGAACTGTATGATGTAGCGCATCAGAAAATCATCAAAGAAGTTTTTCATGATAATAGCGAAGACTCTCACATGGGAACCCAGGAACTGGAAGCCGCCAAGGCAAAAGTCGAATCTTTGGAACGTGTCGGAGAAGTCATCAAGACACTGGATAAGAAAGATCTTGTTGCTCAGACCTTACTCGATCCTGATACCTACGAACAGGCATACAAGCCGCTATTGGAACAAATCACCAAAGCAGGAAACAAAGAAGTTACACAGGCTGCTAGAGACTCCGCTTTGATTCTGGCAAAGCTGGCAGAGAATTTCCATAAGAACTACGGCGTGCCGTTGAAACTGGCAACCATCAAAGCCGGAGAAATCACCGGCCTTGCACCGGAAGCACTGGGGCAGATGGCGGGTGAGAATGCCAGAACGGCGCCGTTAGAAAAATTGCGCGAAGCAGAACAAATGGAACAGGATGGAGCCGTACCGGAAGAAATATGGAATAAGACGGGATGGCTTAGGGGACCGGAAGGTATTTGGCGCTTTGAAATCCCTGACGATTTAGAAGGCATTCACCTGGATAGACTGTCTGAAGAAGAACGTTACATCGATGAAATCTATACCAATGAAGACCTCTATGAAGCATATCCCGACCTAAGAGATACCAAAATTCGCATAGCCGATTTCCTGACCTATGAAGATGGAGAACTCGCAGGGGCCAATGGAGCCACCCAGGGAGACCACATCATCCTAGACAAGGACTACGTAAAATCCGATCCGGAAGAAGCGAAGAAAACCATTATCCACGAATTGCAGCATGTAATCCAAAATAAATTCGAGCAAGGCTTTTCCAAAGGCGGCAGCCCGGAAACGGCCAAGGCTGATATGGAAAGTACACTGCATACATTAGAGCTCGCCCTTAAATCGGAAATTGACACCAAAGAAGCACAGGAGTTTTTAGACAAATACCATGAAGCCGAGAACTGTCGTGATTTTGAAAAGTTTTTTAAGATTAATGCAGAGCTTAGTGCAATGGAAAAGAAAATACCCTTTGAAAAAGTCAGAGCTATCAAAGGGTATTTAGCGGAAATCAAATTATTAAAGCGGGCGTCCAGTGTAAACGACTATACCGCCTATAGAATGTTAGGCGGTGAAACAGAAGCTTTTATGATTGAAGGCCGGGCTGAGGAATATACCAAAGCCAAAAAGGAATTTATCCAGCAGATGAATAGAAGTATCAAAGCTAAAAATACTTTTGATACTTACTTGAGCCGTCATCCATTAGACAAAATGGCCTATAGGAGAAACGAACTGGATAAAATGTCAGATGAAGCCAAAACGTTGTATCAGGATTGGCAGGATATCAAAGCAAACGCTGATGGTAAAAATCCATATGTTACTGGAAAATGGAGCATGCCAGATTACTATTTCTCCGAATTTGGACCGGCGGTTGTTAATTTGGGCAGAGCCGAATTGCCTTTTTCACAGCAGAACATTGAAGATGAATTATCCAAAATTAAAGAAAAACTTCAAAATACAGACCGATGGATGAAGGCACCTGATGGAAGCCATACTAAACTAACTGAACGTCAGTGGTTAATTTCTCATAGCGATTCTTTCAAAAGGTGGTTTAGAGGCTGGGATACAGTAAAGAGATACAACGACTTGTTTAATACTAAACCCGAAAGTATAACTCAAGAAAGTTTTCATAGCGTCATAAATTGGGTTAACGGCAGCGCTAAGTCAGAAATTCAGCCAACTACAGAATCAGTACGAAAAAATATCAAAACTATTTTTCACGCATTATTCTCACCTACGGTTATGGCGAACGGATACAAAAATCCAGGGAAAGTAGTTAATAAATATGGTGAAAATATAGTAATGCCAATAACTGCGGCAAAAGAAATTAGACGCCATTCAGCAGATCTTCGAAACCTATATATGCTTACACATTTGAATGCTGTTGTTTCAAAAGCAACTTTCCTTTACGAAGAAGCCCGGGACGTAGGAAGAATTAAAAAGCTAAATCAGACAACGCTGTCATATCGCTATTATGCGCAGAGAGTGACAATTGGCAATGAAGACTGTATAGCGAGAATTGTAGTTCGTAAAGACAAAAACGGGAACTTATATTTTTACGATGGCGAAATTACAAGCATGAGAGAAATAAAAGAAGGCTCATCTAAACACCTGTATCCGGTTCCCAAAACCGGGCAGAGCTTAGACAAGCCTATCTTTACTCATAGTATACAGGAATGGCTAGAAAATGTCAAAGAAATCACCGATAAAATCGGGGAAAATGGCGAGGTTTTACAGGAAGCAATCAATGAGTTTGACAAAAGCAATAAATACTATCAGGCTGCAGCACCAGAGAAAGATCTTGTAGCCATGCACAACATAGGACTAAGCAACCTGGAGGCCGCAATCAAATTAGGCGGGTTCCCTGTCCCTTCTATCGCTATCACCAAGAAACAAACTCCTTATACAGGCTTTGGTGACGTCACCTTGATTATGAACAAGGACACTGTAGATCCAACACAGACACCGGTATTCTCTAGAGATGCATGGACAGGAGTATTTCCAAAAACAGTTCGAGTGGCAAATCTAAAAAAGTTGCAAGATTTCATGAAAAATGTAATCGAGCCATTGCAGCGAGAGCTCCCAAGAGAGAATGCTGATTATGGGAATTTATATGATAGCAATATGCTTTTTAACGTCAAGAATAAAAACGGAGACGTACAGCGTATGCTAGAAAGTTCTATAGATTCTATCGGGTTTAAGTATTATTTTCTCAAGTCCATAAACAAAGCACCGAAGCCAAAGTGGGTAAAGAAGAAGCTAGGTGGGACATTTGCCGAGCATCCAACAATATTGAAAGCATGTCAGAAACTAGAAAAGAAATACGGGAAAGATGGATTAAAAGATCTTTTATATGAAGGTCCTTATGCCATGCTAGAAGAAAGTCCGGATATCAAAGAGGTAAATGATTTATTGATACAGGAGACAACAAAGGAGTCGACAGAAGGAACTTCGGCATGGGGTAAAAGATTGAGGGAACGAAGAAAAGCAAGAATAGCTAATGGAGAGGAATTACATTCTTTGCTATGGGATTTCCTGAAAAGAGACGAAAAGGTTTTTGACAGCCGGGCCTTTGAAACACAGGTCAGTAAAAAGGTCGAGGTGAATCAGAAAGCATATGAATCATGGAAGAGATCCTTTCGCAATGAAATGCTGGGAGAAACGGTTATCCAGGATAATGGGAAGCCGGCCACTTTGGAAAACATTGTAGATACCATGTTAGGGAAACTCAAAAATGCCCAGACCAGTTTTGCCGGATATGGTGTAGGAAATGTCATTGCCAGCAGCGCCAAGAAGATGAACTCTTTGAAGGAAGTTCACGAAGTAGCCGACAAGAAAATGGACACTTCAACAAACACAGAAACGGGACTGGACGATTCTGAACAATACACTGCCGTCAAAAACAAGATTATGGATTTCACAAATAAAATGGCTGATGCCTACAAATGGGAAAATAAGTGGGAGTCCTATTCCGATGCCGCGCGAGTTCTTATGGCCATGATGCAGGGGAAATCATTCAAGGTATCCGCGAAGAAATTTGATTTCAACTACTCCGCTGAACTCGAAAAGCAGGCCAAGGAAATCGTGAAAGAAGTCAAAGCGCTTCCTGTTAAATACTTTGAAGCCAAGCCACAGAGGGCCGTTCGTTTCAATGAAGTAGCGGCAGCCGTTATGCCTAAAAACGCACCTAAAGAAATCAAAGACTATTTGAGAGCCCAAGGCGTTATGATTCGCCTCTACGATCCGAAAATCGACGGAGATAGAGAACGTGTAACCAACAGTGCCCAGGACAGAGCCAAGCAGTATTTCCAGAACGGAACAAGGTTCCAAGGCTCCTACGACAGAAATCAAAATGTCATTGATATCTTTGATGGAGCCAATCAGTCTACCGTCATCCACGAAGGGGCCCACATGTTCCTATCTATGCTGGAAGATATGAGTCAGACCGATACCCAGACACTGCTGCAGTATTTCAATGGAGACGAAAAAGCGGCCACCGCTTCCATGAAGCGAATGCAGGACGATTTATCCACCATTAGAAATTGGGCGGCTTATAGCGAAGACCACCTAGCAGAGTACAAAGGTACAGCCCTAGAGAAAGAATTTGCCCAGCATGCTGCAGACATCGCAGCCGGGAAAGAAGGGGCGGAAGAGCGTTGGATCCAGGAACGCTTTGCCAGAGGCTTTGAAAAATACCTCATGGATGGAAGCGCCCCGACAAAGGAAATGCAAGGTGTATTCCGGCGGTTCAAAAAGTGGTTGACCGATATCTATAAGACAGCCAAGAATTTGGGCAACGTCAAACTGACACCGGAGATCAAAGACATCTTTGATAAAATGCTAGCCACCGAAGACGAAATCAACGCCTGGGCTGCCCAAAGAAAGCTGGAGTCCATTGATAAAGCCATCGACGTGAACAAGTCTGAATTGGGCAATCTCAAGGAATGGGCCGAAAATGTCAAACAGAAAGCTCAGGAAAAAGCCATGAGTTACTACTTGTCTATGGTAAAAGAAGACGCCATTGAACAATTCAAAGACTCTATTTCCACAGAAGAAGCAAAAGCCGAATTCATGACATCCCTGGCCGACGAGAATGAACTCTACAGCATCGAACAAGTCTACAATGCAGACGCATATCCAACACAGAAAGACAGAGAGGGTTTCTTAAAATTAAGCGGCTTTGCCTCCGAAAAAGAATTCAAGCAGAGACTCAAAGAATCCGGCGGAACTTCAGAAGAACAATGGCATAAGCATATCGCTGATATGGTACAGCAGTACAAAGATGAGGCCCTGACTCCGGAAGTCATCAAGCAAATGGCCGAAGACATCCTGAACAGTCCGGAAGGCTTACAGAAGAAATCCCGTATCGAATCCATGCTGCTGGAAAAGAAAGTCACCCAGTACATCAACCTTGTAACATCTATGCAGTTGAAGCTCAAACGGGCCAAGGACAAAGAAAAGGTGGCAAGAGAGATCCGAAAGCGACTGGGACTTGTTTCCGAAAAGGAAACTAGTGAATTGGACAAGCAAGCCGATACCATCGCCCGTTCGGAAGAAAAGATCTCCAAGCTGGAAAAGCAGGTTAAGACTTTGAAAGAAAAATTGGAGACTGCTAGAAAAGAAGCTTCCGACGCCAAGGGCGAAAACAAATCTCGAAAAGAATCTGCCGAACTTCTGGAAAACAATCTCAGAGCCATCGAAGCGGAACTGGAAAAAGAACGGGCCGCCCACGAGAAAACGCAGGCTACTCAAAAAGATACCGAGGCCACCGTGGCCGACCTGGAAGGACAGCTCAAAACCATGGTGGATGGACTGAGAGAATCTAGAAAAGGAATGTGGGTAGACAAAGGTACTTTAAGAAAAGACGCTTACAATACCATGTCACTGGAAACCATCTCCCATGCCACGTCTTGGAAGTGGTGGCAGAACAAAGCCAAAGAAGCAGACGCCAAAGCCATGAAGTGTGCTGCTGAAAATGACTGGGATGGCGTAGCCTACTATAAAAAAGTAGAAGCCCAAAATCTCATTATGTCGCGGCAAGCCAAACTGAATGTGGATGAAATCAAAAAAGCATTGCACGGCGGCGGAAAGTTGACTACAAAAGAAACGGATAATAACGGCATGGAACGCTACGGCATCCTGGGTCTGATCAATCGCATCGGAAGGAAAGAGAATCCTGTACTACTCCAAGACGACGCCAGATATTTCATACAGCACCTGGCTTATATGTGCGGCATGACAAAGAACGATGCACCAATGCCTATCGATAGCGCAGGGAATCCAAGGCCATTTAGTAAGCAAGCTATTTTGGACATGGTAGATCCAATGAATATGAAGCAGCTGGACGGCGCGTCTCTCTTATTCGATGGTTCAGACGTTATTCCAGAATGGGTCTTGGACACCTATTTCAACTTTGACTCGAAGCCAGGAAGTTTCAATAAACTCACCATGAACGACTTCCGAGACATTGTAAAGTGCATGAAAGCCGTGTACCGCATTGGTCGGCGAGAATACGAAGGAAACACACTGGGCACTTCCTTTGATAATGCGGCCAAAGAGATTGTAAATGGTTTGCATAATGTATCTGGTTTGCAGTTTTTTACGCCCTTCCAGAGAAAGCATCTGTTTACAGACAAACAAAAGAAACTGCACGTCATAGCTAAATATGCCCGCTCGCTAGCACTCCCTGAAATGTACATAGAACGATTAGGACCGGCGGCTTACAACTACCTGTACAAGCCGATTGATATCGCTACCGCAAGACAGCGAGAAATGAAGGAACAAGCAAAAAAGGATATCCAAAAGATATTCAATACTTATTCCAGAAAAGAGTGGCTGGAAATCAGAAATGACAGGAAGTACAGAATTTTGGATAGTGATGAACTATTCGCAAAAGAAGAGCTCCTAGTTATTGCTTTGAACTGGGGAACTGAATCCAACAGAGACCGAATCAAAGATATCGTGAGAGAAGTCAATCCAACTTACGATTTGAATAAATCGAACTGGGCCATTGATTTACAAGAAGAGCTAGAAACCTATCTCACAGATAAAGACTGGGACTTTGTAGAAAAAGTATGGAACCATCTCAATAGCTACTACGCCGGCCGGTCTAAAGTACAGAACGATTTATACGGCGTCCCCATGGGGAAGGTACCGGGTATCACCTTTACACTGAAAAGCGGCAGGAAAATTCGAGGTCAGTATTACACTATTCGTTATGACAAGGACTTGTCTCAGCGAACTTCCGAACAGTCTGTCAACGATATGGCCAAGCAGGGCATGAAAGGTGCTACCACCTTTGGCATCGGAATGGGAAGCACCAAAACAAGAACCGGATCCGGCGGACAAATCTTGAACTTGAGTTTGGATTTATACCCTAAATTTGTAGATGAAGCCATCCAGCACACCACCATGCGAGAAGCTACCGTAGACGTATACAAGCTCTTGTGCAGAAAAGACGTCGAAGAAAGCATCGTTAATGTTATGGGACAAGACGGTTATGATTTCCTAAAACAATGGGTAGTAGATAACTGGCATAGCCCAATCGTTGAAGCCAATGACTGGGTAGGCTTTTTTAACCGTATGCGTTGCAAGTTTAATTTTGCGACCATGGCGTATAGAACGTCTACAGCCTTGCTGAATGCATTGAATATTTTCCCACTGATGAATGAGATGGGGCCTATGAATGCACTATACGCCATAGCTCATTTTTACAAAGATATTCCATATGCACCGAGAAGAGTGGCCGAAAGATATCGCTTTATCAAAGAAAAGTCCTCTTTCATGCGAGACAGAGAGAGTAACATGGACAGAGACATGGCCCAGGGTATGCGGCTTCCTGTAGAAAAAGGAGAATCAAAGCTCCATTCTACTTTGGAAAATGGAAAATTTGGAACATCCAATATCAACAGGTATGGCTTTTGGTTGATTACAAAAACGGACTACATGTTATCCATGCCGCAATGGCTTGCCACTTACGAAGGAAGCAAGAGAAAACTGCAGCTGGAACATCCGGAAATGAAGATAGAAGACATTGATGCGGAATCTGTCAGACTGGCAGACAAAGCAGTCCGACAGACCTTTGGCTCTGGGGAAATCAAAGATAGACCAGAAATAATGAGAAACGGGCACTGGCTAGGTCAGATCACCGCCTTTTATTCCTACACCAACCTGGTAGCCAATTGGTTTATGAGGGATTTCTATAAGTGGAAAGATACAGGTTCCATTCGACCGTTAGCAGAATCGATTCTGTTCTGCTGGGTTCTCAACGCCGTCTTTGAAGGCTGCATGCGTGCCGCGTGGGGCGATAAGGATGATGATGATAAATACAAAAACAAAATCGTCAATGCCTTTTTCAACGGCGGTCCGATTGGCGGGATCCCTGTCATTCGAGATTGTCTACCATGGGTGGTAAATTACGCCGTGACCGGTAAAAAGACGGGAGAAATTACACCAGATGTTGGCGCTATGGATGTTTTGAACTACATTCCAAGAATTATGGACGCCACTAAGAAGGGTGACTACATCGAAGTAGCCCGGAACGTGAACAAAGTCTCCAACCGATCCTACCTGGGATTTTCCGATACCCTCTCAGATGGCTTCTGGAGTACCGTCAGATTCTGCACCACCGAGAACCAATACACATTGGCTGATCTACTTCGAAGCATTATCTTTGATAGACCACTCAAGGCCGAACCCAAGAAGTCTAAAAAGAAAGAGGATAAGAAATGATAGAACGGTTTTATTACAAGTTAATCAATACATGTCCATAAACAATCTATTTGTAACTTTTAACAGGAAGGAGGAAATAGAATGATCAACACGTCAGTAAATCGAACGATTTATAAAGGAAACGGAGTTGCAACAGAATTTGCTATACCATTTCCCGCTTTGCAAAAAGAAGATGTAAAAGTAGTCAAGGTTAACGCTGATCAGACAGAAAGCACTTTAGAGAAAGATTATTTTGTTGATTTGGACAAGATGGTAGTTTTCTACCCTGGATATCCGATAGGAGAAGAACCTGCAGAAAGTGAACGGCCAGCTATTTTGGCAAACGGTGAGAAGTTGGTTATTTATAGAGATATAGAAATCAATCAACTATCGTCATTAGGAGAGAAATGGCCATTTGCAGTTATCGAAAAAGCATTAGATAAACTTACAATGATTTGCCAAGATTTGTTCAATACTGGGAAAAGAACACTAAAGCTCCCTGAAAGTGCCGGCGATAACATCTCTTTTAATTTACCAGCTCCAGTACCAAACACAATCTTCGGCTGGAATGCTGATGGCACAGCGTTAGAAACAGTAAAACAACCACAATATTATTCTGACTTGGCGGCAAAATATGCTGATGCGGCCAAGAATGCCGAAAATGCCTCAAGAGAGAATTTGTCAGAAATAAGTCGGATCAAAGACGAGGCCTTAGAAATCAAAGATCTAGCAGAAACAATCAATGAAAAAATAGAAGGCAACTTAGAGACTGCGCACCAGTTAATGGACCAGACGGAAGGATATGCAAATCAAGCTAAAGAAGCATCAGCTACAGCCTTAGCTTCAAAAGCGGATTCATGGGAAGAAGGCAAAATTTATCATTACCCGGATGTAGTAGCCTATAAAGATGGGCACACATACCGTTGCATAGATACAACAGAGGCAGGAGAAGTACCGGGATCGTCTAGCAAATGGGTGCAGCTTACAGTCGACTTATCCTCTAATTTGTTTGACCTGGATGATAATGGAGATTTCATGCCAGCCGTCGAAGTAATTGGAGGGAGAAATTGGCAAATTGACGGCAATGGTGATTTGATGCCAAAAGCTTATGACGCTTAAAGCGTATTAAGAAAGTGAGTGATAAAAATGTCAACACGAGGAATTGTCCCTAGAGCAGATGGAGAAGGATATATCGGAACAGCTGCTAAAAAATGGGGAAACATTCAAGTAAAGAAGGCTACAGTAGAGGAAGATATTTCATCTGGTAGTATCAAGACTGATAGTGTCATTGCAGAAAGTGTGACTATAAAAGGCGATTTATCAGTAAGCAACATTAAGTCTAAAACAATGACCGTTGAAAGCGACAAGCGCGCTTTACATAGAAAGACATCTTACAATGTGGGAGATGTAGTATATTTCTACGCGCTTTCAGGAGTACTATATTTTGAGTGCACAACGGCGGGAACAACAGGTACAGATGAACCAGACGTTTCCAGTATAACTACTGGTGGAAAAACCGTTAATGATGGAACGGCCGTATTTACAACAAAAACCGTATGTGCAAAAGAATATGTGGATGCACTTAGAACGGATATGGATAAGTCCAAAGAGGAATGGTGGAAGTTGTTGCCCAAAACGGCAGCTGCACACAACAGCATCTATCGAGGCAAAGACCTTACCTCATACTTCAATAGTGGTGCAATGAGCAAAGCCATTGCAGCAGGAACTTTTGATGATATCTTCCCGGGAGATTACATTATCAAATCCGTTACCATCAATGGCACAGCATACAACAATGTTAAATGGCTGGTAGCCGACCTAGACTACCACTACGATAGAGGATATAAGAATCAAGATGTGCACCATGTTGTTTTAATACCCGAAAACAATCTTGGAACCGCACGAATGAATGCGACAAATACCACGGCTGGTGGATACCAGAAGAGTGAAATGTTTAAAACAACATTACCTAAATACACAACAGGAATCGTGGCCGCCTTTGGCACGGATCATGTACTTGAACACTCTGAACTGCTTACCAACAATATGAATGCCAATGCAGCATCTGCTGCAGGTGCCGGATGGATGGGTAGTGCGTACTGGGACTGGAACGGAAAAGATGGCGCGACCGATGGAAGTTACCCATGGCGCCATGATATCAAAGTCAATATTTGCAACCAAGCCATGATGTATGGTAACCATCCATTCGCATCCTCAGGACAGGAAGAAGGCGACTTTAACAAGCAGCTTGCTATCTTCAGATACGGTAAGAACTTTACTAGAACCTATTGGTGCTGGCTGCGAGACGTAGCGACCGCCTCCCACTTCGCCTATGCGAGCAACGACGGCGGTGCCTACACGAACGGCGCGTCGGGTGTGGGCGGCGTCCGCCCGTATTTCCTGCTCCGTTAACCCTGACCGCGCCCCTTTATGGGGCGCATAGAGAAAGGAGAATATTTTGTCGGTATTAGCACGAAACAGAACGTTGTCAAAGCTGGAGTTTTACATGAATGCATGCAAACTCAGACGACAGCTCATTTTTCTCATGGGCAGAGACTTTGGCGTAAAGCCAAGAGTGAGAGACACCAAATTTTATACAAGGAAATGGAAACAGGAAGATGCACACGCACTGGAAGAACTTTTAGAAAAATATGGCGAGTCTAAGATAGTGGACAATTATCCACTATGGCTAATGGAGCACGTGCGAGAACAGATACTTTTACACCTGGCGAATATGATGAAACACATCACCAGGGCTTACACGATTTGGGCAACCACAAAAGCAGAAGCTGATCTTCGTCGGAACTCGCAAGATTTAGCCATAGCAGACTGCGAAAGCCTAAAACAAGAGCTCGAACTTGCGGTGGATATCTTACCTGTTGACGCAGATAAACTTCTTAGATACATCGACGCCATAGATAGAGAAATCGCCCTACTAAAGGGCTGGCGAAAATCAGACAATAAAAGAAAGCAAGCATTAAAATAAGGGCACTGGGCGCATGCTACTAGCGAACGCCAACAACTTCGCCAATGCGAACAACGACGGCAATGCCAACACGAACAACGCGTCGAATGTGGGCGGCGTCCGCCCGCTTCTCAGAAGGCACCAATAAGGCTATATGTCAGGTGCTACAGCAGGGAATGAGTATGCGTCCATCCGAAAGGTAAATAAGGGCCGTGACGTTGCTATCTAAGGATATCGTGGCTATAAGCGCGGCGTACTATTATGAATATCAAAGCAAAACAATACATTAAAGCCAGCCAAAAACTGGCAAAATCATCTGGCTGGAAATACCAATCACAACGCTTCTTACTAAATAGATTGAGTGAGATTTCCAAACTAAAGAAAGAAGTGGCGTCCGGGGAATATGCTCCCAAACAAGGTTCTATATTTCAGATCAACGAAAATGGGCATCAAAGATTGGTGAAGTCCATGGTCCCAAAGGATGCTGCATTTCAACATGCACTTTGTGATGGCGTAGTAATTCCTGAAGTCAAGAAAAGGATCATACATGATAATGGGGCAGGCCTAAAAGGCCGCGGGCTATCATTTACGAGAAGGCGCTTTGACGAGCATCTACATTGGCACTATAGACGGCACGGCTGGAGAGGTTATGCCCTCATCATAGATTTCTCCAAGTATTTCGATAACATTCGCCATGACATGGCAATCAATCAGATCGAGAGAATCTTTAAGGATGAATCATTGACAGAAATCACAAAACTAATCTTGAAAACCTACGAGGTTGATATTTCTTACACGAATGATCCTCAGATAGAAGACAAAGTGTTTAATTCGCTTGATTACGCCAAAATTCCGAAAGAACTGTTAACAAAGAAACGAATGATGAGAAAATCACTAGGGATCGGAGCACCTATCTCACAAATCATAGGTATTTTGTACCCGACCACGATCGACAACTATGTGAAAACCGTGAAGGCTGTCCATTGCTATGATGCTTATATGGACGATCGAATTGTCATTCATCCAAGCAAGCAGTTCCTAAAAGAACTATTGAAAGACATCATGGCAATAGCTAAAAATCTAGGCATTCATATCAACCCCAAGAAAACACAAATCGTCAAATTATCTCATGGTTTTACGTGGCTAAAGACACGGTACGTACTGACACCAACAGGGAAGATCATCAAGAAAATACCTAAAGATGTGGTCAAACGTGAACGTAGGAAACTTAGAAAATTGGGGCAGTTAGTCGGTGATGGGAAAGTTAGTCAGCAAGACTACATGCAGCAATACCGTTCCTGGCGAGGCGATAAGAAAAGATATAGTGCCTTTCACACGCTCGATAATATGGATTTATACGCAAGGAGGCAAATAGAAAATGGACGAAAAAGAAAAACAGAAGCTGGTCAAACAGCAGGAAATCATTAATCTCAAAACGGAACTTTCTGGAGAAAACTCCAATATTGGGGACTATAAGATTTTTAAGACCTATGAAGCTAGACTCAAAGGCGAAAAAGATCCTTATGATACAGACACCCTGCTTGCCGAACGGCAGAAGGCAAGAGATAAGATCAACCAGCTTCAGAAGGAACTCGAGAGTTTAGGATAGAAATGAGGTGTAGCAATGACACTCGAAGAAGTCATAGAAACACAGTCAGAAATCATCGATTGTCAAAACAAGTTGATTTTGAAACTTGCAACAAATCTCAATATTGAACTTGCTTATCATGAGGAAATAGCGCGCATCACAAAGTTGAAAAAAGAATTGGAGGTGTAACAATGGATTTTAACACCCTTAGAAATAATATCGGCCGAGCATGGGGTACACTGCTAAGTGATTGGACGGATAAACTTTTGGTAGGCAGCTTAACTGCCACCTTTCAACTGCACGCAGAGCTCGTTACTGCTTTCACGGTCCTTGTATTTCTTGACTTGTTTACGAAGTGGATAGCCTTGGCCAAGCCATTAACCGCACACGGAAACATCTGGGAAGAAATTCAGGCAATCCCAGAAGCACATAGACAAGGAATCATTAGTTCTGATGTCATGAAAATGCGCTTTGTAGAGAAGATCATCATTTATCTTTTTGTCGCAATTACAAGCGGAATTGCCGATATGGTTTTCAAAGATCTTCATGCACCAGCGCCATGGTTGCAAATCTGTATCGGATACCTGGCGGCCGTAGAGCTCAAATCTGTACTAGAGAATCTAAATGACGCAGGGGTTACCGCGTTGGATGCATTGATTGATAAAATCAAAAGGAGAGGATAAAAATGACGCTTGAAGACATCCAAGAAGAAATCGGACTAGTGAAAGATGATATCATCTCCCAAGCCGAAGCCGTAGGAAGCAAGTCAAGAATTTATTTACACTGGACCGCAGGCAGATACAGTCAGGACTTTAGCGATTATCATCTTTGTATCCATGGAGATGGCACTATTGTAAAGGCAAGAGACTTTGACGTCAGACCGGCCGCAACGTGGCGCAGAAATTCCGGCTCCATCGCTATCGCGCTAGACTGCTGTTATAATGCAAAGCCGGATGACATGGGAGATTTCCCGCCGACAGATGAACAGATTGAAGTGCTAGCCATGGTGGTTGCTGCTATTTGCGATGAAATGGGCATAGGAATTACAAAAGAGAACGTCATGACTCATGCAGAAATCGCTGCTATCGATGGGTACGATTTGGATTCTGGCGATCCAGATTGCAGATGGGACTTGCTTTTCCTGCAACCAGGTGATGAATGGGGGAGCGGTGGAGATATCATTCGCGGGAAAGCAATCTACTATCAGAATCAGGAGGACTAGATGTGCAAAACTACAAAAAGATTATTATCGCTATTGCTTGTATGCTTGCTTTGGTTGGCTGCTGGTTCTACTATTCAGGCAGAACCGATGTATCAGATATCGGAAAGTCAGCTGACAACGTTAGAACAGAACTTACAGACGCTGCGGAATCACAACGAAGAGAAGCAGAAACTCTTGACAGAGCAACAGAAGCAGTTGACAATGGCAGATCAGCAGTTAGCGATAGCAAACAAACAGCTGGCCGAATCGAGGACATTGAACGATCAGACGCAGAAATCATTACAGCAAGCCAATCAATCCTTAGCGAAGTTAGAAAAAGAGGCCCAGCACAAAATCCAAGTCAAGACTAGACAACGGAATTTATGGATTGGCGCATTTGCTATCTTATTATGCGCACATATAAAAAGTTAAACATAAGCGCAAAAAGAAAGCGTTCTAATTCATTCTTGCCACCGTGCAGAATAAATTAGAGCGCTTTCTTTATAGCAGAAAAATCCGTGGTTATGGGTAATCGGTCAATTTTATTTTTGGTAAAAACTTGCCACCATTCTTGCCACCGTAGAGAGTGAAAATTGGCAAATATTACCAAATAGATTTAAATAGGCTAAAATGCAAACATACTGAATAAAATTCGACAAAACCTAATAAAATCAGCTATTCAAATAGTCTTAAATAGCTGTATAACAATAAGTTCCGATAATTTAATGTTATCGGAACTTATTTATATTTGTAGTCATTTTAGCATGATTTTATCATGCTGTCTAGCATGATCTAGAAAGATTGAGCTTAGCAAGACTTTTGCCGATTGGGAGTTTTTGATTTTCATTCAAACAATTTCTTTATTTCTCGCATATACGCTACCGCATCTATAGCTTTAGCAAAACAGTTATGCATGCAAGCATTTTGCTTGTCTCATTCTGTCTCATGATATATAGCACATTGCAATTCCCATTCCTTAGTTTTAGTTTGCAATGTCCAGTAATAATAAACCGCACCATGTTGGGGATAAAATGCATGTCTTAATGGACTATTGGCATCAGCATCATTAATCATGATACCAGCAGGCACGATATCTGTTACCGGTTTTCGTTCATAAAGTTCCCCATTGGATACCATAAACTCTTTTCCATCTATTTCGACCCATTGGCCTTCTTTGATGCCCATGATTCCCATGACTCCGTTTAGACATTTTTTCTTTGCCCACTTCTCTAACATATGCAGTCTCCTATTATTACAACTCGATTTATATAACATCATTATATCATTTTTTAGAGAATACTTATCGAAATATACAAAAAGAACATTCTTTCTTTTGAAATCCAATTCGCTCAAAAGAAAGAATGTTCTGCACATTGTAAAATAAAATAAGAGGGGTATTGGGGCGCTTCTAAATTTTGTGCGTAAATAAGTTTACACCTTTTTTATCGCCCCCATTGGGGGAGATGCCGAAGGCAGAGGGGGCTGCACCAGCAGATTGAATACTAATGTTATTCAAAACCTAACGGTACAATTTCCACCACTTCGCACTACTCACTACGCATTTTTCTCGCAAAAGCGATGTAATGCTTAGCGATTACATACCGCCTTGTCCCTGGGTCGGTTCTTTGGTGAAGGCATACAATTTATCTGTTACGCGGCTCACTTCGGCGTAGAGTTTTTCTGTATCAATGGTAGTCAGTTCTTTATGGCGCATCACCACTTTGCCATTGATCAGGACTGTATCTACATCCATGGAGTTCCCTGCGTATACAGCCAGGGAAATGCTGTCAAACTTCGGATGCCAGTGGAAGCCGGAGCGGTCCACCAGGATGATATCTGCCAGGCAGTCTTTTTCCAGTTTTCCTAAGTTATCATAACCTAGGCATTTGGCGCCTTCTACGGTCCCCATTTCCAAGGCTTCATTGGCGGTGATGGCAAAAGGATCATAGGTATTGGCTTTATGAATCAGCGCAGCCAGGCGCATTTCGGCGAACATATCCAGTTTATTATTGCTGGAAGCCCCATCGGTTCCTAAGCCTACGGTGACTCCGGCTTTTCTCATTTTCGTAACCGGTGCAATGCCGGAAGCCAGTTTCAGGTTAGAGCCCGGGTTATGGGCCACGCAGACGTGCTTTTCTTTCATAATGGCAATGTCTTCGTCGGTCACATGAACGCAGTGAGCGGCCAAGGTCGGCAGGTCGAAGAGACCCAGGTCATTCATCAGGGCAATTGGGGTTTTTCCATATTCTTTCAGGCAGTTTTCCACTTCCCCTTTGGTTTCGGAAAGATGGATGTGAATCGGAATCCCGTATTTTTCTCCCACATCCCGTACTTGTTTGATATAGTCTGGTGGGCAGGTATAGGGAGCGTGAGGTCCCAACATGACTTTGAAGCGCCCGTCCCCTGCTCCATTCCATTTCTGGAAGAGTGCAATATTTTCTTTGAGGCCAGTTTGTGCATTGGGGCTGATACCAGCCAAGCCGCGGGCCAGGTTGCCGCGAATGCCTGCTTTATCAGCAGCCTGGGCGCAGGAATCCATGAACATGTACATATCGCAGAAAGCGGTGGTGCCGCCACGAATCATTTCCGCAAAGGCCAGCATACTGCCCCAGTACACGATATCATCATCCAGGTGGTCTTCGGCGGGCCAGATTTTGTTCTGCAGCCAGTCCATGAGTTCCATATCATCTGCATAGCTTCTGAAAAGGGTCATAGCCACATGGGTATGGGTATTTACCAATCCTGGAAGAGCCAGCATGCCTTTCCCATCGATGATTTCATCACAGGCCAGCTGCTCTGTGTCTTTTGGAAAATCGATGATTTTGGTATCTTCAATCAGGATGTTCTGATTTTCTGTAACAGCTCCCTGCTGATACAGGGCGACATTTTTTATCAGTGTTTTCATAAGATTCCTCTTTTACTATAATGGAAAGGAGGACATAGAAACATTTTCCTATCTCCTCCCTTTCTGATGTTTATTTTTAGTCTAATCCCAAATATTTCTTCTGTGCGTCTGTCAAAGTATCGATGGTGTAACCCATAGAGGCCAATTTGATCGATGCCACTTTGGTGTCCAATTCATGAGGCAGTGTATACACTGCCGGCTTCATATCGCTGCCGTGCTGCAGCAGGTAGCGGGCAGCCAAGCTCTGCATAGCAAAAGAAAGGTCCATAATTTCTGCCGGATGTCCGTCCCCAGCAGCCAAGTTGACCAAGCGGCCTTCTGCCATGAGGAATACGGTCTTACCATTAGGCAGCACGTAGCCTTCGATGTTCTTTCTAGCTTCGTAATGGGATGTGCAAATTCGTTCCAGATCCTTGCGGCTGACTTCGCAATCAAAGTGTCCCGCATTGGCACAAATGGCCCCATCTTTCATTGCCAGGAAATGTTTTTCTGTGATGATATCGATATCTCCGGTAACGGTGAGGAAAATATCCCCTACCTTAGCGGCTTCTGCCATAGGCATCACTTCAAATCCATCCATAACGGCTTCAATGGCTTTGATGGGGTCCACTTCTGTCACAATCACATGGGCGCCCAAACCTTTGGCACGCATAGCGCAGCCTTTACCGCACCAGCCATAGCCGGCAATGACCGCAGTCTTGCCAGTGACAGTCAAGTTGGTGCTGCGAATGATGCCATCCCAAGCTGACTGGCCGGTACCATAGCGGTTATCAAAAAGGTATTTGCAATAGGAATCATTGACCGCAATCATCGGGAATTCCAGTTTATTTTCTTTTTCCAGAATCTTCAAGCGATATACACCAGTGGTTGTTTCTTCGGAACCGCCAATGAGGTTTTTCTGGGCATCTTTTCTGGTGGTATGAAGCAGGTGAACCAGGTCGCCCCCATCATCGATAATGATATCTGGCATATGGTCCAAGGCTTTATTGAGGAACATGAAATATTCTTCTTCGGTGCAGCCGTGCCATGCATAGACGGTGACGCCTTTCTTCACCAAACCAGCGGCAATCGGATCCTGTGTGGAAAGCGGATTGCTGCCAGTGGCAATCACATGGGCACCGGCTGCCTGGAGCGTCAGGGCCAGGTATGCGGTTTTCGCTTCCAAATGAATGGACATCACGATAGTCTTGCCTTTGAATGTCTGGTCTTTGATGAAATCTTCCCGAAGGGCATTCAGGGCAGGCATAAATTTTTCAACCCACTGGATGCGCTGAATGCCTTCATCAGCCAGGGAAATATCACGAATCATAGATTCACTCATAGAAAATATTCTCCTTTCGGTGTTGTGTAAATAATGCGTAATGCGAAGTGCGTGGTGCGTAATGGTGGAAGGCAATGCTGTTAAGTTAAGGATTTGAGCCAGTAAGTATGACTTGGCTAGAGGACACAGGTTACTCAGGTTACTCAAGTTGCTAAGGTTGCTCAGGTTCCTCGAATGTGCCAATAAACGCTAGCGTTATCATCTCATTCGGGGAACCTAAGAAACTTGAGTAACCTGAGTAACCTTAGAAACCTGAGCAGCCTGAGAAACCTGTATTCCCTTATTTCAACATCGCTTGATACGCAGCGATGGACTGCGTAAACGGCGGTTTCAGTACGCCTTTTTCTGTGATGATGCCGGAAATCAAAGTGGCTGGGGTCACATCAAAGGCAGGATTATAGACAGGTACATCGACGGGAGCGGAATAGATGCCATTGATTTTCCGGATTTCTTCTGGATTTCTTTCTTCAATGACAATCTCTTCTCCGGTCTGAATCGAAAAGTCAAACGTCGAGAACGGTGCTGCGATATAGAACGGAATGTGATGGTACTGCGCCATCACTGCCAGTCCATAGGTGCCAATTTTATTGGCTGTATCCCCATTGGCTGCAATGCGGTCAGCTCCCACAATGATGGCATCGATATGTTTCAACTTCATCACTGAAGCGGCCATATCGTCTGCAATGAGACAGCAAGGAATATGACCTGCCATCAGTTCCGTCGCCGTCAAACGGCTGCCTTGCAGTAGCGGTCTGGTTTCATCGGCATAGACGCAGTCGATTTGCCCTCTTTCGTGGAGTGTCGCAATGACACCGAAAGCGGTACCGATACCGGCCGTAGCTAAGGCACCGGTATTGCAATGGGTCAGGATGTGAAGATGTTTCTTTCCCTCAAACAGGTCGGCTCCATTTTTTCCAATGGACCGGCATGTGTGAACATCTTCGGCTTCAATTTCTTGGGCTCTCTTCAAAAGAGCCTTTTCCACTTCCCCAGAAGGAGTCGTTTTGTAAACGTCTTCCATCTGGTGCACTGCCCAAGACAGATTCACTGCGGTAGGCCGGGCATGGCAAATGAAATCACAGGCTTCTTGGAAGGAAATATCCAGTGCTTCCAAGCTGGCAGCTGTCTTTTGGCATTCCCTATAGGCCAGGACCACCGCATAGGCAGCCGCTACCCCAATGGCCGGGGCCCCCCGGACTGCCAGGACGCGAATGGCTTCGGCTACACTTTTGTAATCTTGGCAGGATAGATAGGTCAGTTCTGTGGGCAGTTTGGTCTGGTCCAATAATTTAAGGTGATCCCCTTCCCAAGAAAGAGATTGTAACGATTGGCTCATACCTTAAACCCTCCAAAGGCTTCTGCGGCATGGCGGCAGTGGCAGTCTTTGTCTACGTCATAGCTGGTGAACAAATCAGTCACAATACGCATCATATTTTTGGAATTGTCATGCATACAATCCAGCACTTCCTGATGGGTCAGTTCCTGGTCTGTAATGCCAGCAGCGAAATTGGTCACCATGGAAATGGTGGCATAGCAAATTTCTGCTTCTCTAGCCAGCTGACATTCCGGCGCATTGGTCATGCCCACTACATCAGCACCCCACATGCGATAGGCTTTGATTTCTGCGGGGGTTTCAAAACGAGGTCCTTCGGTGCAAATATAGGTCCCATGAGGATGCACGGTGATGCCCTCTTTCTTTCCGGCCGCTAAAACAGCCTGGCGCAGGGATTCACAATAGGGATGGGTCATATCGATATGAGCTACCCCGTATCGTTCTCCGTCAAAGAAGGTGCCGATTCTGGATTTGGTCATATCAATGAACTGGTCAATCAGCACCAATTCCCCTGGCTTATATTCTGGATTCAAAGACCCCACCGCAGTGGTGGTTACCACAGCACCTACGCCCAACATTTTCAGGGCAAAAATATTGGCCCGATAGTTAATTTTGTGAGGCGGAATGGTATGATGCAGCCCATGGCGCGCCAGATGAATGATTTCTTTTCCTTCAAAAAAGCCAGATTCATATTTAGCTTGCCCATAAGGGGTATCAATGACATGTTCAGTGACATGATCCAAAAGCACTGGATCATACACCCCTGTGCCACCGATAAAAGCTAACTTTTTCATTGTACATACGCTCCTTTCGCTTGGTCCATCCATTTCTTCAAGGTATCTCTCTCAATGGTATATTTCTTGTCACAATAGGGACAAACAATTTCTAAAGATTCATCTTCCAGTAAATGAAGCTGTTCTGATTCCGGCAAAGACAAAAGTGTCGTCTTGATTCGTTCTTCACTGCAAGTGCAACGGAAAGAAAGAGGACCATCTTTCAAAAGTTCAAATTTCCCGGCTACCAGTAATTTTTGTAAAGACCCCTCTTCTGCATCGTCTAATGTGGGATTCCATGCATCTAAATCACGGAACAGTTCCGCAAATTTTGCCATATTTCCTCCTGGCATGAGCTGTGCCAAGAATCCAGCAGAACGAAGGATATCCCCTGCTGGCGTGGTTGTCACATCCAGCTTGACCGCAGACAAGGTCTGTTCCGACGTATTCAGATATTCTGTAAGGCAGGCAGAAATATCTTCCTGGTGCAAATTGACCGCACTGGTATAGGGGGTCTTCAGAAGAGAATAGCGAGTCACAAATAACTGTCCCTGGGTACTCACCAAGGCTGCCTCGTGGGCACTGTCGCAGGGAAGACCAATGCCTGCTTCCGGATGGTCCAAGAAACCACGAATGAACTGTCCGTCATAGGCATCGATGTGGATATCCCCCAGGGGACTTCCGGTGGTCCATTTGAAGGTAATTCCTTCATGGTTCTTAAAATCATTGATCAGAATCGCAGCGCCGGTCAATGCTTTGGAAAGAATCATCGCAGAAAGCGGCGGCAAATGATGGATCGCTTCTGTCTCTTCCGATGCATGAGATGTATCTGCCACAGTGAGACGAATCCCATCGGCACTTAAATAATGCTGTATAGTATTGGTACGCAAAATCATTCACCTCGTATAATTGAAATTTCAAAATCGCCTTTTACATTATAACATAAAAACAGAAAAAGGCAGACCATGCATAAAAAATATATACATAGTCTGCCTTGTTCCTGTGGATATAAATAAGTGGCTGCTTGTTAATTCGTTTTACGTAAAAAGTGCGTAGTGAGTAGTGCGAAGTGCGTAGTGATGGAAGGGGCGCACAAAATTTAGAAGCGCCCCAATACCCCCTTTTTATAGAAAATAAAATCGATGCAAGGATATTTGCCAAAACCCGTATAAATCTGTGCACTGTTCATTTGTGCTTGTATGCCATATTTCCCGATAAATAATGGCTATATGATTAACGAGTAGCTACTAAATTAGGGAAATATCGATTCAATCAGCAGTTATTTTACTTCTACCAATTCGATTTTGAAATTCAGTTCCTTACCGGCCATTTCACTGTTCGCATCAAAGGTAATGGTATCTTCGGTCTTATCTTTGACCACTACAGGGAAGCGACCCATAGGTCCATTGAGGAACACTTTAGCACCAATTTCCAGTTCTTCGCAGCCAGGCAGCTGTTTCTGTGGAATGGTGAAAATATTTCTTGGGTCCGGCATACCATAGGCTTCTTCTGGCATCAGGTGAACGTTCTTCACATCGCCCACTTCCATGTCTTCTACGGCTTTATCAAATCCCTTAATCATCTGACCCGCACCGCAGGTAAATTCTAATGGCTGTCCTCTGTCATAGGAGGAATCAAATTTGGTGCCATCGTTAAATGTGCCTTCATAGTGTACTTTGACTTTTTTGTTTAAGTTGCTCATGTGTAGTCTCCTTTATATATTGATTTCACAAATTAATTATATCATAAAGTGCTTCGTTGTTGGGTATTAGTTGTTTGTTGGTTGTCGGCACAGGTTGCTTAGGGTACTAAGGGTTCTTAGATTTCTCGAATGTGTGAGAACCTTAGTACCCTAAGAACCCTTAGTACCCTTAGAACCTTATTTCCTAGGGCCTAGCTACTAATCCCTAATCCCCTACACTCCTGCTCGTTGTAAAAAGGTCTCTTCGTCAATCACAGGAATATTTTTAGCTCTTGCCTTTTCCAGTTTGCTGCCTGCATCTTCTCCGGCCACCACCAGGGTGGTTTTATTGGTGATGGAGCTTCCGACTTGTCCACCCTGGGCTTTAATGATATCTCCCGCTTCTCTTCGTCCCATGCGTGACAGTTTCCCAGTGAGAACCACCATTTCTCCTTCAAACGCCCCGCCGGTCACTTCTTCTACCACTTCGTCCATGAGAACCCCGGCATTTCGTAGTTTATCCAATACCATCAGATTCTTCATATCATGGAGATAGTCATAGAGACTGCCGGCGATGACTTTGCCAATTCCTTCGGTTTCCTGGATATCACTGGCACTGGCTTCTTGCAAGGCCTGCATGGTGTGATACCGCGCTGCAATCAGTTCGGCCCCTTTGGCACCGAGAAAACGAACGCCCAGACCGAAGAGAAGTTTTGCCATGCCTCGTTCTTTGCTATTTGCAATGGCCGCTACCAGATTGGAAGCACTCTTTTCCCCCATTCGTTCAATTTGCTCGATATCTTCGGGTTGCAATGTGTAGAAATCCGCCGGATCGGATACCAAATGATAGGCCAGCAGGCTATCGACCACGGAAGGTCCCAAGCCTTCGATATTCATCGCATCTCGGGAGGCAAAATGAATGAGTTTTTCTCTGACCACACCGCCGCATTCTGGATTGGTGCAGCGATAAGCAGCTTCTCCTTCTACCCGAGAAACCGGACCGCCGCAAACAGGACAGGTCTCTGGCATTTCAAAGGGCTTTTCTTCTCCGTTTCGTTTGTCCTTCAAAACGGTGGCAATTTCTGGAATGATTTCTCCTGCTTTGTAAATCTTGACATAATCCCCTTGGCGAATATCTTTTTCGCGAATGAAATCCAAGTTATGCAGGGTGGCACGCTTCACTGTTGTTCCTGCCAGATGGACTGGGGTCAAATCGGCCGATGGAGTCAATACCCCGGTGCGTCCCATGGTGACCACGATTTTTTCAATTCGTGTTTCTGCTTCTTCCGGCGGATATTTATAGGCCATGGCCCATTTCGGGTCTTTCACGGTGGCGCCCAGTTGGTTCTGCTGGGCAAAGCTGTTGACTTTGATAACCATGCCATCGGTGTCGTATCCCAAGTCATGGCGTTTCACTTCCCAGGCATTGACACCAGTGATGACCCCTTCAATGGAATCCCATTTCTTATAGTGCGGATTGACTTGGAAATGGAAGGTCGAAAGCTGCTGCAGCAGTTCTTCCTGGGACTGAATGGTCAGGCCTTCCACTTCACCAATCGCATAGGCGAAAAAGGCCAGATTGCGGGAAGCCGTCACGTGAGGATCCAGCTGGCGAAGGGAACCGGCGGCAGCATTGCGGCAGTTAGCAAAAGGCATGATGCCTGCTTCATCTCTAGCTTCGTTCAACGCAATGAAACTTTTCCGCGGCATGTACACTTCTCCGCGAATTTCCATATAAGGCGGTGCATTTTCAATGTACAGGGGGATGGTATGAATGGTTTTCACATTGGATGTCACATCTTCTCCCACCCGGCCATCGCCGCGGGTCAATCCTTGTACCAGGCTGCCATTTTCGTAAATCAGATTCATGGACAGGCCGTCAATCTTCAGCTCTGTGATATATTCCACATGGTCTACCCCAAGTCCTGCTTTGACCCGCTGGTCAAATTCTCGCAGTTCTTCGGCACTGAACGCATTGGCTAAGGATAGCATAGGCTTTTTGAAGCGAACCTTTTGGAAATCATCAGAAGCCTTGGCCCCCACGCGCTGTGTCGGGGAATCGGGGGTCACCAATTCCGGATAGGCCTTTTCCAAATCCACCAACTGTCGATACATATGGTCAAATTCATAGTCAGTGATTTCTGGACGATCCAGTACGTAGTACAAATAACTATGATGGCGAAGTTCTTTTTTTAGCTTTTCCGCTTGCTCTCTTATTTCTTGTGAAACCATAATTTCCCTCTTTTCAGTTTATTATGGGAATACAACTATCCATCAAAACGATAGGCAATCTAGTAGCTAGGGATTAGGCCCTAGAGATTAGGAAGTCATTCATTTCGCTAGTATCGTAGCGACTAGCTTTTAGCTGCTGGCTTCTAGCCGGCTAGTAGCCAGCAGCTAAAAGCTGTGACACAACGGGTATCGTGGTATATTTCCCAGGGTCTAGCTACCAGTCACTAGTCACCATCTACCCCTTTGTAATCGGTGCAAAAGCGACCATGACCTGACGAATTTTATTTCCTGGAAATTCAATTTTCAGCATCATCTTGGTATCTTTTCCAATGACCGCAATGACTTTGCCTTTGCCCCACATGGTATGGGAGGCGATATCGCCCACTTGCCAGTCGTACCGGGCTTTCACACTGTTTTTCTTGGGCTTGTTCACCACCGTGGTTTCTGACAGAGCTAGTCGGCTTCGCTGTTCATTTCTGCGGCGCTGCATCATTTGCTGGTGCTGCTTTTCTGCATCGGTCACGATAGGATCCATCAAGTCCGCCGGAATTTCGTCCAGGAAACGGCTAGGCATGTAGGGTTTCATCTGGCCATACATGGTACGCATGTGAGCATTGGATAAATAGAGTTGTTCTTTGGCACGAGTGATGGCTACATAGCACAGACGGCGTTCTTCTTCCAGGGCTGATTCGTCCATGAGTGAACGAACGCCGGGGAAAATGCCTTCATCCATACCAGGCAGGAAAACCAGTGGGAATTCCAACCCTTTGGCACTGTGAATGGTCATCAGTGTCACCCGGTCATCTTCCCCTTGGTAATTATCCACGTCATTGACTAGGGCCACTTTTTCCAAAAATTCCGGAAGTCCACCGTCTGGTTGTTCTTCTGTGAAATCCTTTGCTACAGAAAGAAGTTCCCCTAAGTTTTCTTCTCGGCTCTGGGCCTGCGGGTCTTTGCTCTCATGGAGCTGGTCCACATATTTCGTGTCGGTCATGATTTTTTGAATCAATTCAAAGACATTCATTTCTGAGGACGCATTGAGAAATTCAAAAATCATGGCAGAAAATTTCTGTAATTTCTGCTGGGCCGCCGAAGAAATAGAACTTCCTTCCACGCCCATGATGCCTTCAAACATGGACATGCCGCCTTCATTGGCATAGTCCATCAGTTTCTGCACCGTGGTGGCGCCAATGCCTCGTTTCGGCACATTGATGATGCGGGCCAGGCTGATGTTATCTCTGAAATTGTTAATCACTTTCAGATAGGCCAGCATGTCTCGGATTTCTGCCCGGTCATAGAAGCGGGTACCGCCCACCATGGTGTAGCCGATGCCTTTTCTGACCAGACTTTCTTCGATTACACGGGACTGGGCATTCATGCGATACAATACCGCCATATCGCCGTAGGGACGATGATTCACATCATGTTCCCGTTTCATGGTGTTGATAATGAATTCCGCTTCGCTATGTTCATCCTGGGCGGTGTAGTGTTTCAAGTGACTGCCGGTGTTATTTTCTGTCCACAGACGTTTCGACGGACGGTCTGGATTGTTCTGAATCACCGCATTGGCGGCGTCAAGAATCACCTGGGTGGAGCGATAGTTCTGTTCCAGCTTGATCACTTTCGCCTGGGGATAATCCTTCTGGAAGTCCATGATATTTCTAAGATCGGCCCCACGCCAGGAGTAAATACTCTGGTCTGCATCGCCGACGACGCAAATATTCTGTGTTTTTCCTGCGATATATTTGGCCATCAAGTACTGAGCATGGTTCGTATCCTGGTATTCGTCAATCAGAATGTAATGGAAACGGTCCTGCCAACGCTTACGAATGGTTTCAACAGACAGCAGCTTGGTGGTGATAAAAAGCAAATCGTCGAAATCCAAGGCGTTGTTTTCTTTCATGTGTTTGTCATAGAGATCATACACATCGGCCACTTTCTGGGCGAAGAAATTGCTGCCTGCGTGGGCACGGAATTCTTTCGGTCCCATGAGCTGGTTCTTCGCATTGGAAATATGATTCTGCATCGCATTGGGCTGGAACGTTTTATCATCCAGATTGAGCTCTTTGAGCACATTCTTCACCAACGTTTTGGAATCGTCGGAATCATAAATGGTAAAACGGTCCGTGTACGGCGGATAGCTTTTGATTTCTCTTCTGAGGAACCGAACCCCAAAGGAATGGAAGGTGTGCAGCCAAATTTTTTCTGCTTGCGGGCCCACTAAATTGTTGACACGCTCCCGCATTTCCTTGGCCGCTTTATTGGTAAAGGTAATGGCCAGGATTTCTCCTGGATAAATGCCCTGTTCCAGCATGTAAGCAATGCGGCAAGTCAACGCTTTGGTCTTGCCAGACCCCGCGCCGGCCATAATCAGAACCGGCCCTTCGGTGGTCATCACCGCTTCCTTCTGCCTGGGATTCAGGGTATCTAAATAATTGTTCATGAAAACCTCCGATTGGAAAAGCATACATCGTAAGAAGTCATATCAGGTGTTTTGATTATTTATTAAAAGGTTATACTCAATGATTCCACTTGTATAAACATAGTGCCGTTAGCGCATTATACAAGGTTATAAAGGGGTATATAGGGGTATGAAACTAACAATATTTCCACATAAAAAGGGTATATAGGGTTATTTAGAATCAATATATAACCCTTTATACCCTATTTAACCTTTTATAACCTTTTGCTAGTAAATATACCACCCAATAGTCTTATAAAGATTCGTGTAGAAATATCATTCACCATAAACTTTCAGGAGGAACGGAGCGACCTGTTTCTTACGGGACATGACCTTTGGCAGGTATACGTAGCCGTTTTCTGCTTTCTTGCCAAATGCTTTTTCAGCCGCTTCTTCTGCACCAGCAGTGAACCACAGATAGGTGTCTTCTGCCAGGATATCGGTCACCATGAGGTAAGATGCTTCATAGCCTTTTTCTGCTTTGGTTGCTTCCAGGGCTTTCATGATGTCTGCTTTCTTTTCGTTGATGGGAGCCAGGTCCATCACAGAAATCTGTCCGCAGCTGAAAGTTTTGCCATTGGATTCAAATTCTTTGGTATCGTTGTGAGCCAGTTTTTCAGCCGGGTAGTCGGAAATATCCGCACCAGCTTTCAACATGTCCATGCCATAGGCTTCATAGTCTACACCAGCGATTTCAGCCAGTTCTGCAACGGCTTTCTTATCTTCTTCCGTGGTGGTTGGGGAACGGAAAAGAACGGTGTCGGAAATGATAGCGGAAAGCATCATACCAGCAACAGCTTTGGATGGCTGGATGCCTGCGGCTTTGTAGAGACCCCAAATGACAGTGTTCACGCAGCCTACCGGGCGAACCAGAATGAAAATCGGATTGGCGGTTTCAAAATCACCGATGCGGTGATGGTCGATCAGTTCCAGTACGTCTGCTTCTTTGACGCCATCGACGCACTGTTTGGATTCATTGTGGTCCACCAAAATCAGCTGGGTGCCTGGTTCTACAGAAGCCAGGTATTCCGGTTCTGCTACTTTGAAATAGTCCAATGCATATTTGGATTCTTTGTTCAGTTCGCCAGCTCTAGCGGCTACAGCGTCAACGCCCTGCTGCTGTTTCAGATAGGAATAAGAAATAGCAGCTGCAATGCTGTCTGTATCTGGGGATTTATGTCCGATAACAAAAATTTTGCTCATAAAAAACGCTCCTTTACTTTTTCACTGCTTCATAGCAATTAAAATTTCTAATCCATTATACCATAAGTTTCATACCGGAAAAAGTGAGAATTATACAGAAAACCAATCCCTATTTACTCTATACTCACTACTGTTATGTTAATTGAATAAGCGATGATTCTTGCTGCACCAAAGGTTTTGAAGGTACTAAGGGTACTAAGGGTACTAAGGGTACTAAGGGTTCTTAGGGGCTCCGAATGAGATAATAAGGCTAGCGTCTATCGGCTCATTCGAGGAACGTGAGAACCTTTAGTGCCCTTAGTACCTTCAGAACCTTTTTCCGGAAAGAAATCATCCCATATTTTGCTTACCGTAACAGCCTAGCTATTTAGTATACATATGTGGAGTTCCTGCTTCTTCTAAATGGGCGGTCTGGTTCAAAGAAAACAGCATATTCATATCTGCCATATTCTTTTCTCCCACATAGTGACGAATGGTGGTGACGCTGGCATTGGAAAGGCCCATGTTCCAGGAACGAGCCAGAGGAATATCAATCATAGCACAGATGATGGTTCGAAGGGCAGCACCATGGCTGACGATGGCGTAGGATTTATTATCCCCTCGTTTAAGCAACTGATCGATAAATGCCATGGTTCGCTTCTGACAATCCAGGAAGGATTCTCCATGGGGCAAACGGAGCATATCGGGGTGATGATACATTTCATCCATCATGCCCGGCCAAAGGGTATCGATTTCTCCAAATGTCTTCCCTTCCCAGTCCCCAAAGCAAAGCTCCTGCAAAGCAGGAACCAATTCCAAATCCAGCTGGTGGGTCTTGGCAATGCCTTCCGCAGTGATTTTGGCCCGCTGGAGAGGACTGGAAATCACACCGTCCAGCGGAATTTGTCTGAAATACTCCGTGGTCTTTTGGGCCTGCTGCAGTCCCATGTCGGACAATGCCACATCGGTGGACCCCTGGTAACGACCAGACTTATTCCATTCCGTTTCTCCGTGACGAATCAAGTAGAGTGTAATCATGGATGTAACTCCTTATATCAAATAGGATTATGGCTTAATAGTGACTGATCAACAATTTACATTTATGGAAAAAGTGCGTAGTGAGTAGTGCGAAGTGCGTAGTGTTGGAAGGGGCGCACAATTCATAAAGCGCCCCAATACCCATTTTTATATAAAGGATACAAAGCATTAGTCAGTAATCTTCCACTACTTACGGTGAGCTGCATACTGATAACTAATAACCGAGTCAATGAAAGAATATGACTACTGCCACTATTCATCTACTAAATGCCTAAACCATAGATAAAAAATAGATTCACAAGCACGCACTATATACGCCCTAACGCTTCTAACAACTTCTTATTCTCTTCTTCTGTCCTGACGGCTACCCGGAAATAGGTGTCGTCTAAGCCTTCGTAATTGCCACATTGCCGGATGAAAATGTGATAGGGATGCAGGGCTTCTTGTAACGCGGCTGCATCGGCAAAGCGAGAAGTGAGGCGGCAAAGAATGAAATTGACACAACCGGGCAGCACTTCCACATAGGGCAATTTCTGTAAGACCGAAACCATAGCCTTTCGTTCTTTTTTACAGTAAGCCACCGTTTCCTGCTGATACACCGTATCTTGCAGGGCATCAGTCATGTAGCGTTGGGCCAGACCATTTACGTTCCACGGAATCAATGTGTCTTTCAGCCGTTCACACAAAGAAGGGGCCATGAAAGCACAGCCGATGCGAAGCCCCGGTACGGCATAGAACTTAGTAAGGGACATCACCACCGCACCGCAGGTTGTATCTTTGAAATGGGAACGATAGGAGTCTCCTTCTTCGACAAAATCGATGAAGGATTCATCAATGAAAAGGAAGCTGTTTGTTTCTTTTGCTCGCTCCAGCAAGGATAAAAAATCTTCCTTGGGAAGAAGCTGTCCATCTGGATTGTTTGGATTCCCTAAATACACTAAGGTGCGTGTAGTCATCTTATTTTTGATTTCTTCTACGGGCAAACGGAAATCATTTTCTTTATGCAGGAGAATACTTTCCACCGGCACATGGGCTGCTTCCGCAGACAAGCGATATTCACTAAATGCTGGTGCGGTCACAATGACTTTTTGTGGCGTCAGCAGTTCCAGCATCTTGTACATCAATTCGGTGGCGCCATTTCCCAGGGCAATGGTATTTTCTGGCATATCATAACGCACAGAAAGCTGGTGCCGCAACGCCCTGCATTCTACATCGGGATAGCGAAGCGTTTCCGTTTCCCAAGCAGAACAAAGGGCTTTCTTCCCCATAGGAGAAAGCCCTAACGGATTGATATTGATGCTGAAATCAATGGTTTTCTGTTGCTCTTCTTCAGATAGGCCAAATACATCGCCACCATGGCGAGACGATTTGACGGTCATGTGATACACCTTCTTATTTTTAGTAAACTTCATGAATTGCTTATGTATCCTATTGGTGACTGGTGACTAGTGACTCGTGACTAGGATAGATACACTTCCCTAGGGCCTAGCTACTAATCCCTATTCCCCCAGTCACCAGTCACTAATTTTCATTCCCTGGTTGGTGACGCTGACGTAATCTAGGAATGTAATATTTCTAATTTCTTTTTCTAAAGCCTGTCGGACCGGTGTCTCGTCTGTGCCATGAGGCAGAATCAGTCCCAGTACGGTACCACTGTGGGCGCAAACAACCCCTTTTCCTCCGGCGGCTCCCCCGACACGGTAGAAGTCATCCAATTGTTTCTTGTATAAAATTTTCTGATTGCAAAAGGCACTGATAGAGGCCGCTTTTCCGATGTCCTCTATAGATTGCTGGCGAATTCCCTGTTCAAACAGCGAAAGGGCCTTGGCAATTTCCTGTTCATTGCTTTGTTGCAGAGAAATCAGATCATTTCTGGAATTGAACGTCATGGTATCCACTTCTCCGCCACAATCATAGATGAGAATATCCATGGCGGGACAGAGGCCCATGGGACGAATCAGTTTCCCTTGGCGATAATCAAATTGCACGATGCCTTCAAAAAAGGTGGCATCGCTAGGCTCGATAGAAAGGGCAATGTGAGCTATTTCTTCAGCCGAAAGTTTTCGTCCGTAAGACAGGGCCACCGCCTGGGACACTGCACTGATATCAGCAGTGCTGGATGCCAGTCCTTTTCCTTTCGGAATGGAAGAAATCAACTGCACCATGGGAACTTGGTCTTTAATTCCTAAGTAGACCAATGTTCTCAAAGCCGCTTGTTTTGCTTTTTCTGGGAGAATTTCCGTTGTGTTTTCAGTCACCAAAGCCTTGGCGTATCGATTAATCGGACAAGTCACCATAAAGGAAGAACCGTTGGCATATCCTTGGATAAATTCGCCGCAGGATCCTGGTGAACTGACTACATAGGCCATAGATTCCCCCTCGTCAAAATAACAAACAACAATGCAATGAACGCTTCTGTGATTTGATTCACAAATCCGTAGGTATCTCCCGTGGTGCCGCCAATCTTACTGACTACCCAGCGGTTCAGATAGAGCCCAAGCAGAATGGCGAAGCCTGCCAAAAGGAGATAGACAAATCCAAAGTACAGGGCAGGAAGAAGGGCTGTCACAGCCGCCACTTCCACAGCCCAGCGGCTGCGATAGGCAGCGAACGATTTCCCCATCCCATAAGGCCGGGCATAGGGGTATTCGCAAATACTGATCACCAAATTGAGTCGACCTAAGGTGGGCATAGCAATCAGAACCAAGTACAACGATGTATCGGCAGACCCTAAGCAAAGGGTGGTCAGCAGAACATAAATCAGAATGGAAAGCATACCAAAAGAACCAATCAGGCTGTCTTTCATGATTTCCAGACACCGTTCTTTGGAGCGACCGGAAAAGAGACCATCCGAAGAGTCCATCAGACCATCTGCCAAAGTCCCCCCTGTGAGAAATAATTCTCCTACCACCAGCAAAAAGCCAGTCAGCAGCGGAACGTTCAATGGTTCCAGTAAGAAATAAAGTAAACACAGAAAGGCACCAATAATCCAACCAATGATAGGAAAATAGGAAACGCTTTTCCCAAATTCCTCATCATTCCATACGGTTCTATTAGAAATATGGATACGGGTCAGAAACTGGAGCCCCACGAGAAATGCATTCATATATATCACCAAGTAGTAGTTAGTAAGTGTATTTGGATGTAAGACTAGTTAGAAGTGAGAAGTTAGAAGTGAGAAATGGTGGTACGGCGCATAAAATTTGGAAGCGCCGTGGAATTTTTATATAAATAGTTAGTGCCTGATTTATTTCACTTTCAATTGTAAAAATGAATGAACGATTGTTGCTACTTCTTAGAATTCAAACAACCAACAACTAACAACCAGCAACATCCTTATTTCTAACTGTTCACAAAATAAATCATATAACTGTTTCGATAACCAATGAAACGCCAAACACTCCAGTCACTAGTCACGAGTCACCAGTCTACCAGTCACTAAATCACCCAATTACCAAAGCCAGAAAATGAGGACCGATTCCACCAATATGAATAAGATAGTGGCCCCATACATCATCATAATCGATGTTTGGATATGGTCTGCTTTCAGCGGGACTTCTGGGTCCCCCATATATTCACGAAATTCTGGTTTTCCTTCATAGTAGTTATATCCGCCCAGCTGCACGTGCATCGCTCCTGCTACGGTAGCTTCTGCATATCCCCCGTTGGGACTGGGGTGCTTCGGTGCATCACGGAGACCAATCTTTATGGCATTCTTGCCATCCAGTTGCAGCAGGTAGGCTGCTACCACAAAGAGGACAAATGTAATGCGGGCGGGAATATAATTCAATACATCATCCAACCGGGCAGCAAAGCGACCAAAGAAAAGATACCGATCATTTTTATAGCCCAGCATGGAATCCATGGTATTTCCTGCTCGATACACCATGGCCCCTACCGGCCCAAAGAGCAGGAAATAGAAGAGCGGCGAAATAATCCCATCGGTGGTATTTTCCGCTACGGTTTCAATGGTACCGCGGGCGATGTCCCCTTCTTCCAAATTTTCCGTATCCCGGCCCACTATCCAGCTGAGACGTTTGCGGGCGGTCACAATATCTCCGTCTTTGAGCAGATGATAGATTTCCAGTCCATCCCGCGCCAAGGCTCTAGGGGTCATGGTGAAGTACAGAATCACCGTAGACAAAGCAGCATAAAGAAGAATCCCTGCCTGATTACCCAGCCACACCAGGAAACCCGTCAGAAGTCCCACGGTCAGCAGCACCAGAAGTACCACAATCATACCGCGGAAAAACATATTTCCATTGGAGGTCTTCACTTTGGGATACAACTTATTTTCATAAAAGGAAATGAGATTTCCTATGAGCACCACCGGATGGTAGTTCGACCGGGGGTCCCCATACACCGTATCCACCACCAAAGCAGCCAATGGGATGGCTGCATACAGGGCGGAGTAATACCAGCTTTCCAATTATTCTTTCCCCAGGATGTCATAGAAAGCATCCATGTCGAAATGCTTTCTCACCGTATTGGCCAGACGGTCAAATTCGGATTCTTTATACTGGCGATAGCGGAACTGAATCGGCAGCTCTTTCAGCCCCTTCCGGCGGCGCAGGGCATTGAGCACTTCACGGCGGATTTCATCGTTGTCAAAAATGCCATGGCAGTAGGTGCCAAATACATTGTGGGCTTCATTGATGAATCCATCCTGCAGGTCCACATCCTCTTCGCTTCTCTTGGTGATATGGAAGAGGGACTGGGCCGGCTTTGTCAACGTGGTTTCGCCCATGTGGATTTCATAGCCCCGCATTCCCTTTCCGGAGAAATGCATATCCAAGAACGGCAGGTCATCGCAATCGAAGTATACCTGGTAGGTATTTTTCTTGCCATGCATGGAAGTGGTATACGGCAAAAGACCAAGCCCTTCCACTTCATCGTTTTCGCTTTCTACATGGAGCGGGTCACATACTTTTTCGCCCAGCATCTGATAGCCGCCGCAAATACCAATGACCGGTACACCCTGGGCAGCCAGTTCCTGAATTTCTTTCGCATAGCCCTGGCGTTTCAGATACAGCAAGTCCTCGGTGGTATTCTTACTGCCTGGCAGCATAATCAAGTCCGGGTTACCAATCATATCTCCCTGCTGTACAAAGCGGACGTTCACATCCGGTTCATGATTCAGGGCGTCAAAGTCTGTGAAGTTGGAAATTTTTGGAGTCTGCATGACGGCGATATGAATATCTCTCATCACGTGGTCCGAAGGAATATCCTGCAAGGAAACAGAATCTTCATCATCGATGCCCAGTTTATCCAAGTACGGAATGACACCCAGTACAGGAATGCCGGTCTTTTCTTTCAAGAAGGTCAGCGCCGGTTCCAAAAGGGTGATGTCTCCTCTGAATTTATTGATAATGAGCCCTTTCACCAAGGCTCTTTCATCATCATCGAGCAGTTCCAAAGTGCCTACAATGGATGCCAAAGCACCACCGCGGTCAATATCCGCAATGAGGAACACCGGTGCCTGGCATTCTTTGGCAATGCGCATGTTTACGATATCATTCTTTTTCAGATTCACTTCCGCCGGGCTGCCTGCCCCTTCGATGACCAGAGCATCATAATGGGTTTCCATATAAGCCAGGGCTTCTTTGACGCTAGCCCATGCTTTCTGACTGTATTTATTCTGATAATCCGACGCACTGTAATTTCCTACAGACTGCCCCAGCAAAATGACCTGGGAGCAGGAATTTCCTGTCGGTTTCAAAAGCACGGGATTCATCTGTACAATCGGATCCGCCCCAGCGGCTTCTGCCTGAGCCACGGTAGAACGGCCGATTTCCCCGCCGGAACGGGTGACATAGGAATTGAGCGCCATATTCTGCGCTTTAAAAGGGGCGGTATTGTATCCATCCTGGGTCAAAATACGGCAAAAAGCGGTGGTCAGAATGCTCTTGCCTACATGTGAACTGGTTCCCTGAAACATGACTTTCTTTGCTATTTTTGTCATAGTTTTTCACTCCTCGTTTTGAATGGTGACTAGTAGACTAGTGACTGGTGACTAGGCACCTGTCTTTGGCTATCTACTTGTACCACCGTCACTTACCATTTACATTCCAATTCCTTCAAATTCACTGTGATACCAGCGATGGAAATATACACCTTTTCCGCCCGCTTGGCGATGTACTGATTGGCCAGGCCCACCAGGTCGCGGTACACACGGCTCATGGCATTGGCGGGGACGATCCCCATGCCCAGTTCGTCAGAAACGAAAATGATTTCCTTATCTTGGAATTTGGAAATAGAAGCAAACATGCCATCTAAGTCGGCTTCCAGCGTCTTCTGCAGCGTTTCCAAGTCAGATACGCCCAGGGTCTCTACGGTAATCCCTTTCATGTGGTCCATCAGAAGATTATTCACATACATGGTAATGCAATCGAAAAGGATGGTATCTGCTCCTTCCAGAATCGCATCCATCTCGTCAGCGGCACCGTGCATGACTTCAAAGGTTTTCCAATCTTTGGGACGCCTCTGCTGATGCAAGATCACCCGGTATTTCATTTCATCATCAAAAATCTGGCTCGTCGCAATGTATCCCTTTCTTTTCCCTTGCGAATGATACATCAGCTTTTCGGCAAACTCGCTTTTCCCACTGCGAGCACCGCCAAGAACCAAACTGATTTTATTTCCCATAATTTCACCTCGGATTCCGCCTTTTATGGCATTTACCATACTATTTTAGCATACACGGCGTGGAAATAGAAGAAACAGTGTGGGAAAAATATTCAGTGACATCCATGCTGTTAAGTTAAGGAATTGCATTAGTAGGTATGATTCCGCTATTGTTTACAGGTTACTCAGGTTGCTCAAGTTACTAAGGCTACTCAAGTTCTCCGAATGTGCTTATAGACGCTGGTGTCATCAGATCATTTGGAGAACCTGAGAAACTTGAGATACCTGAGCCACCTGAGTAACCTGTATATCAATAAGGCACTTTCCCTACTACACTTACAACTCCTTCGCCATCTGTAAGAATTCTTCTCTCGTATAGGAGCCATCACTATCCAATTTATTTCCATCAAAGACCATGAAATAGGCATACCGTCTTCCTGCCATAGCGGCCCACTTCCGTCCCAGAAACAGTTTATCCTTGCTATCATCATTGGTGAGATAACTGCCTTTGGTCTCTACCGCCAGAATTCGTCCCTGCTTTGTCATGACCAAGAAATCCGGATAATGATTCAAAAATCCATTGAGACAGAATCCCTTTTTCTCTATATTTCTATGCCACCACTTTACATTATCCATCCGAGATAAGGAAAGTGTCATTTTCCACTCCACATTATTCATATCATTGGATTCTTTTTCATAGAGCCCCTTCGGAATCGAAGCTGACGCCTTGGCAGGGGTAATGACCTTAGGAAAATGCCACATCGGTGCCGTCGTCACTGTGCCATTATCGGTGAAGCGAGAAAATGTTTCTTTCTGATAGGCCTTCATCAGAGTTTTGATTTTCTCATCCACCGCCTTAGCATAGGTCTCTGGTGCTTTCATTACTCGTTCCATTTCCTCTTCTGATAGGCCAGCCATGACCCGCTTCAAGTACTCTCTCACTGCCGAATCATCCAAAGAGTCCACCTGGGACAATCTCTTGGCAATCATACGCTGCGCCGCTGTCAGTTTTTCCTCATCGGCCATCTGAGAAAGTCTTTCCCGAAGCTGGGTACCAAAAAAAGACTGGGTCAGCTTGTACTGCGGCACCGCTTCTCCGGCTTCTGCCAAATCCACCGTATACATATCTTCTGGTATATCGGAAAAGGTAATGCTGGCATCCTGCTTATCCAAAGAAAACCCGCGAAGTAACTCCTCTTTTGTCAAAAGTACCTTCGGTTCCGTATTGAACAGCGTAGCCCCCGTTTCTACCGCAAACTGTGGCAACACCAATGACTCTACAGACGCTCTGAATTCCTCTTTGATTTCATATTGATGCAGCATATTTCCCAATTCACCTCCCAGTTTTCCACTGGCTTCCTCCCGGCGGCCTTCCTCGATGTATCTTCCCTCTTCGCCTTCCGCATGCTTGAGCAGGATTTCCAACGGGTCAGTCGATACCGTTCCCGTACCGCCATTCTGACTTTCCGCCGGCCCGTGACTTTCCCTTATGGAAATAGAACTTCCTTCATAGGGCTTGTAACTGGCCTTGATGGCATCCACGTGGACATCCGATACATCCGTACCTTCCTCTTCCTTGGCAGTCACGGCATCGCCTGCTAGGGAGTCTCCGCCAAAAAGAGACACCGGTTCCACCGCAGGAACGGGCAAAGATTCTTCTAAAGAATCACCGATGCGATAATCCTTCGACGAGAAACCCGCCCCATTGAGGCCCTGTACGATTTGGTCCAAAGTCTGACGGAAATCAGCCGAACAGGTGAGCACATAGGAAATATTCATCATTGCCGCTTCCTGCCGATGGGCATAGGGCTGCCGAAGCACCCGGCCCAGAATCTGCTCCACATCCACTTTGGATGTCTTGTTTGCCAACGACGCCAAAATATACGCGAAAGGACAGTCCCAACCTTCTTTCAAAGCATTCACGGTGATGATGTACCGCACCGGACAATCTCTGGAAAGTAAATTCCGATCCTTCAAATCATCCACATTGGACGTCTTGATCGCAATTTCCTTTTCTGGAATCCCCACCTCCATGAGAAGTTTCTTCACCTTCTCAAAGGTTTGGCTGTCACTAGACGTTTTGGGCTGGGCCTGAAATAAAACGATAGGACGGATATAGGGCGCCCCCTGTTTCTCCTGCTCCTTGGCACAACTTTCCAGCAACATCCGAAGGCGAATGGCATTCCCGATGACCTCATCCTTTGTATTCCGGTTGTACACAATCACAGGGAGCTTTACCATATGCTCCTTCTTCAGTTCCCTGGCATCCACGTAGGAAATCACATTGCTGTTCTCCCGAGGCGTAGCCGTCAAATCCAGCACAAAAGAAGGATGCAAATGATTCAGCATTTCCACAGACAAATCAGAAGATGCATTATGACTTTCATCCACAATGGTCACCGGAGACAATTGCCTGAGCACCTGAATCAGAGACGTCTCTGGCGTATCTGGGAGCCATACATCCGCATCGTTCCACTCCTGGGCGAACCGATACAAATTGCCATTCTCCTGGTACACCTTGCGGACATCCTTCTTTCGGCTATGGATACGAAGAGAGTCATAAGAAAGAACACAGACGGTCAGTTCCTCCCGTACCGTATCAGGAGAAAAATTCTGCCCCGACAAAAGCTCCTCTTTGGTCAGCACTTCCACCTTCCCCTGGAAATCCCGATCCAACCGCGCCCGATAGGGATGATCTGGATTCTTCAGATGAGAAATCGTCTGGGTGAGAATGGAATTGGACGGGACGAGCCACACCACCACCTTTTCTTTCAAAAGAGGCATGGCATCAAAAATCATCTTCAAAGCCGCGCAAGCCATGTACGTCTTCCCACCGCCAGTAGGGACCTTCATACATACATGGGGCACACTCGCGATAGAATTGTTATACGCCGGTACCCCACCTTGGCCGATAGCGATATCCTTATCGTCCCAGTACTTTTGCCAGGCTTGAAATAAATTCGGCGTCTCATTAACCGCCTGCATATACGCCGACAGATCCTGCATCACCGACTTTTGATAATTCTTTAATTCCATATATAAAAGGTCCTTTCCAATCAAGGCTGTTAAGATACATATAATATACGATGATCCCTACTGATATAAAAGTTTCTCAGGTTGCTAAGGATTCTCAGGTTTCTCAAATGTGCTGATAAGGCCAGAAAAACTCTCATTTATGGTTAAAGCTCTCCGTGAATCATATTCGTTTTCCTAAGACAACAAATATCCCTCTTTCATCCCAGATAATATCTCCAACTGTTTCATTGCCACATCTCTTAATTTTTGTACTCGTTCTGCGCTAGATTCCCCTTGCTGTATCAAAATCGCATTATAACTTTCCAAATTAGAAAGGACAAGCAACTCTTGCAAAGACGCATAATCTCTCATATTTCCTTTTTTATTTTTGTTTTTATGTCGCCATTCTTTGGCTGTCATTCCAAAAAGTGCTACGTTTAAAAGATCTGCTTCACTGGCATATTCGCAAGAAATCTGACCAGGCGTCAAATCAGGCAATATTAAATGCTCTTTGATCGCATCAGTATGAATCCGATAATTAATTTTGGAAATTTCCCTATTCAAGTTCCAGCCTAAGGATAATTTACTATTTTCGTCATGCTTAATTCGTTGATAATCTTGGATGATATACAATTTAAATTCCGGGGAAATCCAAGACGCAAATTCAAAAGCAATATCAGAGTGTGCAAAAGTTCCTCCATAACGACCAGACTTGGAGACAATGCCAATAGCATTTACCCCGTCAATCCATTTCTTCGGAGACATTGTAAATGCATTCGCCCCGGCTTGATGTTTAAACCCCTCGAATTCGAGGGGTTTAAACTGTTCGTTATGCAAACTTTCCCATAACCCCAAAAACTCAATAACATCCCTGTTACGCATCCAATTCTGTATCACAGCTGTTGGATCATCACTTTTATACTTTGCTATGTCTGTTAGCGAAAGAAATTCATTTGTAAAATCATGGGTATATATACCGATATCATGACCATTCGCATGAATAGTATCTTTTACTAGCTTGTTCTTCATCATATGTATCCCTCATCTATCTAATACGGTTCTATCAAGAATTAGACTTAGTAAGTACGATTTCCCTAGAGAACCCCTTCCCCTGGAAGGGGTCGACAACGAGCGAAGCGAGGCGGCGGGGGATAGCTCCCACTAGCGGTATGAAACAGATAAGACATCATAGGCATCGACGTCCACTCTAGCGTCAAAACGTGCTACTCTACCCGCTTGAACGAGACGCTT
>DBLC01000065.1:8552-14805 GCA_002297935.1 Dialister sp. UBA734 | reverse complement strand
CACAAAATACTTGACACTATCGTTATAATTCTTGCGAAAGTTTCATAACCTATAGATAACCTTTTTTAACCCCGCCACAAGCTGTATAGCCGCATTGTAAGAATTAGCTTATCTGTAGAATAATAACCTTTTCTGTCATGTTTCCCGTGAAACATGAGAAGTAGCAGTTCCCGCTTGTACATGTCCTCTCATTTCTTGTATAATAATAAACAGCAAATTGTTGTATTCTTAGTAATCGTACATTTATGGTGACGAGTGACTGGTGACTGGTGACTGGAAAAATTATTTCCTAGTCACTAGTCACGAGTCACCAGTCACGCATTTCATTCCCGCATACAATGCAGAAAGGTCGTCTCATGGCTGACAATATCACTCCATTTCCCCAGCAGGGCAATCATCGCAAAAATTTGAAGGCTGACGCTTTTGAAGCCTATGTCAATCAAGAAGGCATCAATTTCTTCCGCCGCCAGGATGCCCATGATTCTTACGATACCGTGGTTTTCATGACCGCCATTCCCGCCGGAGAGCATCACAAACTGGTGGCCGCTGTCATCACTGACAACAGCATGTACACACTGATTCGCATTCACCTGGGTACCTGCCCCAAAGGCCCGGCCCGGAAGACCTTCATGGATTTCCTGAATGGTCTGAACGGCCGTCATGCCATTGTGAAATACACCGTCGGCAGTGACGAAAACGTATTCCTCGACGTGTGCGTCACCTCCCGCCCAGACCGCTTCGACCCCGTGGTCATCCGCACCACCCTGGACCTGTTGGTATTCCACCTGAAAGAAGTGTACGACGACATCGCACGGCGCCTGGATAAACCGGGGGATCAGACAAACGGCTTTACATTGTAAAACCGTAGCGTCATCTAGCCGTAAAAGAATGGGCGAAAAGGTTATTATTCTACAGATTTCTTTTTTAGCAAATCTATAGATACCGCCTGCTAAAAGGTTAAAAGGGTTATAAAAGGTTATGTTCTTTCGTTTGTTTCATAACCTTTTATAACCCTTTTCTCTTACCTATTCCTGCCAGTTGAATCCTTATGTTATAGCAGAAAATATAACCTGCCCGTAGGGCTAACCTGTATCACTACGTTTCACGTGAAACTATTCGCCAAGCGCTTTCAGTAACGTTTCCCCATGTTCCTTGGCTTTGGCGATCAGTGCTTCTTTATCTGCATCGGTGTTAACGCCGGGAACGAAGGTGCAGCCATAGGAGAGAAGGAGCGGCTGCAGTTCCATACCGGTCATGCCCGCCATGGACTGGAAGTTGTAGAAAAATTCTTCCATGGTGTGACCAATGCCCTGGGCGCTATAGGCCGGCTGGGGTGCACCGATGGTGGCAGAAATAATCAATTTCTTTCCTTTAAGGCCCGTTGCTCCTTCGCCATAGGCAAAGCCTGGGGTGAATACTTCTTCTACCCAGTGCTTCAGCAGAGCCGGGTAGCCGAACCAGTATACCGGGAACTGGAACACAATGGTATCAGCGGCTTTCAGCGCTTCCTGTTCTGCTGCTACATCGATATCACAGCCTTTTGCAGCCAAATCATCGATGGCAATGTCTTTGCCGGAAGCTTTCAATGTGTCCAAAATGGTTTTGTTTGCAATAGAACGTTCCATATGGGGATGACCAGAGATGACAAGAATTTTTGCCATAGTAATACCTTCTTTCGTATAATAGAGAAAAGTGTTGTTGGTTGTTGGTTGTTAGTTGTCAGTTGTTAGTTTGCCCAAACAACTAACAACCAACAACTAACAACAATCTACCCTTATTTTATCACTTCATAACTACGCGAGGTAATACAATGATTCGAGAAATTGTGAAAGATATTATATTTCTACAACAAAAAGCAACCGTCGCCGAAAAGTCAGACAAGGCCATTGCCAATGATTTGAAAGACACCTTAGCCGCCCATGCGGACAGCTGCGTCGGACTGGCGGCGAATATGATTGGGTTCGCCAAAGCCATCATCGTTTTCAAGCACGGCAAAGACACGGTGGTCATGTACAATCCAGAAATTCTCTCCGCCGCCGGTCCCTACACCACCGAAGAAGGATGCCTCTCCCTTTCAGGCAAACGGCCCTGCACGCGATACGAAACCATCGAAGTGAAATACCGAGACGAAACCTTCCGCCCCAAGAAAAAGAAATTCAAAGGCTTCCCCGCCGAAATCATCCAACACGAAATGGACCATTTGAAAGGAACCTTGATTTGAGTGCGTAATGCGTAGTGCGTAGTGAAGGAAGGGGCGCATCAATTCATATAGCGCCCCAATACCCATTTTCATAAAGGTTATTATTCTACTCATTTCTTTTGTGAAACCTTCATTTCTATCGCAAAAATCAAGGTTAAACGGGTTATAAAAGGTTATGGGAACAACATTTTCCTCATAACCATAAGTAACCTTTTTAACCCTGTCATTTGCCGTTATGCCCCTATGTTAAAAATAGGTACTTGGCAAAATAATAACCTTTATATCTATCGTTTCACGTGAAACACATAAATTTTGGGGCGCTATATAAGTTGTGNNTGCGCCCCTTCCACCATTACGCCCTACGCACTTCGCATTACGCATTATTCCCCATAAGGAGCATTATGTACACTATATACCCCACTTTCTTCCCCGCTTTCCAGTGCAAAGCCGGGGCTTGCAAGCACACCTGCTGCCAGACTTGGGAAATCGACATTGACCCAGACACAGAAAAGTTATACCGAAACACCGCTGGCCCGCTGGGGAAAGAACTCTCCCAGTGGATGCGTACCGCTGAAGATGGATCCACCTGTTTCAAACTGAATGAAAAAGGCTATTGTCATTTCCTCCGAAGCGATGGGCTCTGCCGTTTGATTTTGGAAAAAGGCGAAAAGTATTTAGGAAATATCTGCACCATGCATCCCCGTTTCTATAAATACATCGGTGACGACATCGAGCTTTGCGGCACCGGCCTCTGCTGTGAACGAACCTGCGAGCAGCTCCAAGAAGAACCGGGGCCGCTCCAATTTCTCATGGAAGGGCGGGATGAACCATTTTCCTTGGCAGCCCTTCTCCGTGCTTTAGGATTGGATGTGACAGAAGAAGACACCACCTTTTCTCCTGCGTTGACTGTAGAGGCCATCCAAACCATGACAACCCACCTGGCCCAAACCGAACCGATTAATGAACAGTGGACTTCCGACTTGCATTTCATAGAGCACCATCCGGATTTCTTGCTCCAGCAAGGAAAGGACTATCTCGCCCAAGCAGATACTACCTATTTCCAGAAACTCTTCCAATACATCTGGTATCGCCAATTGGATTTGGCTACCCATGTCCCTATGGACACGCTGAAAGCCTACGCCGCCGAAAGTACTCTCTTCATCTTCCTAACAGCCGCTAGAAGCCACGATCCCCTCCGCGCCGCCGCCCGCTGGTCCGAACAGATTGAGTATGATACGGAGAATGTGGATGTTTTATTGGCAAAAATCGGTAACTGGTGACTAGTGACTGGTGACTAGGACTCTAGAGATTAGACGCAAAATTCTCCATCCAAGTTTCACGTGAAACATGACGCAAAGGGTTAGCCCTACGGGTAGGTTATATTGTGCACTTTTGAATGAGACATACCACCGAAGTTCGTAAGTAAAAGGTTATAAAGGGTTATGCGAAAACGGTATTCCCATACCCCTTTATAACCCTATATAACCTCGTCTCCAGCGTATCATTTCTATGTTAGGTATAGAAATAAGCTCAATCATAACCTATAGAAAAATGTTTCCCGTGAAACATTCTAGTCAGCAGTTGACAGATAAAAAAATGAGCCCCTTCCTCAGGAAGGGGCAGGCTCGCTTGCGAGCCGGGGATAGGCCGACGAAGAAAAGCTCCCGACAAGGCCGCCATCGCAGGACGCCTACAGCGACATGAGTCTCATTCCATCTATACCGCTACTGCGCGCTATCCCCCCTGCCCCCCCTTCCAAAGGAAGAGGGCTTTCGCTAACATGGATTCCGCTAGAAAAATGTTTCCCGTGAAACATTCCTAATCCCTAGCCCCAGCCACCAGTCACCAGTCACCAGTCACCAGTCACCAGTCACCAGTCACCAGTCACCAGTCACCAGTCACCAGTCACCAGTCACCAAACAATCATAACTCGCGGCGCTTCCAAATTTAATGCGCCGCCACCACCATTACGCACTACGCACTCCGCATTACGCATTCAGAAAGAGGTGTCCCATGTTTCAACCATTTTCTTACGATCCTGCGCCTGGACTGATTGCGCCAGACTTTGAAAAATTGTCTTTATCCCTCCCAAAGCGTGCCATTTTTGCTTTTTTAGGAGAAAAACGAATCGCCCATTTTGCAAACGCCAAAGGAGGAAAAGAAATCGGCCATTTCATTTCCATCACGAAAAATTTTCCTCTCTATGAAATTCCCACAGACAAAGAGCCGATTCTTCTGATGCAAGCCCCCGTGGGCGCTCCGGCAGCGGTGCTTATGCTGGAACGACTCTTTGCGTACGGCGTAGAAAAAGTGCTGGCCATTGGCTGCTGCGGTGCATTGACCGAGCTGCCGGAAAATGTATTTCTGCCAGTCACCAAAGCGTATCGCGAAGAAGGTACATCCTACCACTACTTACCACCGGAGCCATTTATTTCTTTTGGCGAAAAGCCTCTCCACGCACTGGAACGGTATTTCACAGAAAAACAGCTGCCCTACCTGCCATGCACCACCTGGACCAGCGACGGATTCTTCCGAGAAACCAAAGAAAAAATCCGCCAGCGCAAAGAAGACGGCTGCCAAGTGGTCGATATGGAAGCCAGCGCCCTGGCGGCGTGCGCCCGGTTCCGCAAGAAAACCTTCGCACAAATCCTTTTCACCGCCGACACCTTGGCCCACATGACCCACGACCAACGCCACTGGGGAGAAGAAAGCAGGAATAGTGCTCTCGCATTAGCCTATGAAGCATTAGCGTATTTATAGCTAGTAAAAGGTTATTATTGTGGCGATTCCTATTTCTAACATAGAGCCACTTAGGTTGGTGACAAGGTTACATAGGGTTATAAAAGGTTATGGGAAACCGGTAGTTTCATAACCTTTTATAACCTATATAACCGCGTCACTTGCGATAGCAAGAAATGTTTCTCCAAAGAAATCTGCAGAATAATAACCTTTCTAACATATCGTTTCACGTGAAACATGACTCTATCAACCCGTGATTCTAATCACCAGCCACCAAGACATTATATTTCAAAGGAGAAAAAACATGACATTACACATTGGCGAAAAAGCACCACAGTTTACCTTACCTGCTGATAACGGCAAGGATATTTCCCTCTCGGATTACTTGGGCCAGAAGGTGATCCTCTATTTCTACCCCAAAGACAATACTTCCGGCTGTACCTTGGAAGCCAAAGCCTTCCGCGACCATTTGGCGGACTTCCAGAAACTGGGCTACGTCATCCTTGGCGTCAGCCGCGATTCCATTCGCAAGCACTGCAACTTCCGGGATAAAAACGAATTGAACTTCCCCCTTCTGTCCGACGCCGATGAAACGGTGGTCCATCTGTATGACGTACTGAAAGAAAAGAGCATGTACGGCAAGAAATACATGGGCATCGAACGCTCCACCTTCCTCATCGATGAAAAGGGAATTCTGGTCAAAGAGTACCGCAAAGTGAAAGCCGCTTCCCATGTTGCGGATTTACTGAAAGAATTACAAAGCAAGTAGACGGTTAGTAGTTGCTATCTACCGCCTTTCGTCATATTTCACGTGAAGCATCAAGAAAGGTTATTATCCTACCGTATTCTTAATTCTAACAAACAGCCTATTCCATTTTCGTTAAGGTTAAAAAGGGTTATAAAAAGGTTATGAAACTAGCGAAAGTTCCATAACCTTTTTATAACCCTTTTTACCTTGCCTCTATGGAATCATATCTATGTTAGATACAGAAATTGACACTACAATAACCTTATAGCGTTACGTTTCACATGAAACATTTCTATACGGCTTCATCGTTCTATGATATGATGTATACGGCGTTATCCAGCAAGCGGTGACGGTTAAATCCTGGCCCCTCAAAGGAGGGGATACTGATGAGCAAGTATGATTTTTTATTTGCGCTATTGTTACTAACCCTCTGTGTTATTTCAATGCATTAGTCATAAACAGAAAAGACCGTCCCTCTGTGGAAAGTTAGACGATCTTTTCTGTCTTTTCTCTATAGGGGCTTAACCGTTATCGGATAACGCCTTTTTCTATTGGTATTATACCAC
>DBLC01000065.1:8254-8440 GCA_002297935.1 Dialister sp. UBA734 | reverse complement strand
GCAAATACGATTTTTTATTTGCGCTATTGTTACTAACCCTCTGTGTTATTTCAATGCATTAGTACCAACAGAAAAAGCCGTCCTACCCTAGCAAAGTAAACGGCTTTTCTGCTTAAGACTTTATAGGGGCTTAACCGTTACCGGATAGCGCCTTTTTCTATGACTATTATACCACAAATGGTAAAG
>DBLC01000065.1:7977-8152 GCA_002297935.1 Dialister sp. UBA734 | reverse complement strand
GCAAATACGATTTTTTATTTGCATTATTGTTATTGACCATTTGTGTTATTTCAATTCATTAGTACCAACAGAAAAAGCCGTCCTGACCCTGAGAAGTTAGACGGCAATTTCCGCGTTTTGAATCGAGGGGCTTAACCGTTACCGGATAGCGCCTTTTCTATTGGTATTATACCAC
>DBLC01000065.1:0-7936 GCA_002297935.1 Dialister sp. UBA734 | reverse complement strand
ATTTCAAAAATATTTCTGCTATCATAATGATGGCGTTATCCAGCAAGCGGTGACGGTTATATTCTGGCCCCTCAAAGGAGGGGATCTATATGACGAAATATGATTTTTTCGCATTGGTTTTCCTCATAACTCTCTGCGTTGTATTTTCGAAATAAGAAACAGAAAAGCCGTCCTGACCTCGCGAGTTTAGACGGCAATTCTGCAAAATAAACCTTATGGGGCTTAACCGTTACCGGATAGCGCCTTTTCTATACTCATTATATCACAATGTGTAAAGTATTTTCCTTACCATTTTAATGAAGTTAGCAGTTAACAGTAGACAGTTAACAGTTTTTCTATAGGTTATTATTTTGCTGAATTCGATATCTTACATGAGAACGATAACTATAGAAACAAGGTTATAAAGGGTTATAAAGGGTTATGAGGCTAGCGAAAGTTTCATAACCTTTTTATAACCCTTATAACCTTGTCTCTAGCCCGATTTATACCATATAAAACAGCACCATATAGCAAGACAATAACCTATTTATAATAGGTGGCCCCTTATAATTTGCTGCGTCACCACCATTACGCACTTCGCATTACGCATTCAAAGTCACCATCCCGCCGGAAGCAGGCCCACCAGGCTGAGCAGGGCATACACCCCCGCCAAGCTGAAGATGGCTACTACCAAGCACTGCATGGGTTTCGCCGCGATCCAGCCGCACTGCCAAACCGGTTCTTCATCGCCATGCGTTCTAGCCCGATTCAGCATGAAAACCGGCAGGACCGACATGATGATGCCTCCGAAGGTGCCGGCAAAGAAAATGGCGTTAACAAAGCTCACGGCGCCGCAGAAAGCCAGCAGAAATGGCGGTACCACAATCAATAAAATCATCCCCAGACGAGTAGAAACTTTCGACTCGTCTTTTAATTTGAATCGATCCACCATATTGGTGAGGAAACTTTCTGCAATCACCCAGAACGAGGTGAGCATGGCGCAGAAGGCAAACACATTGACCAGCAAGTAAAAAATCGGATGATTCAGTGCCCGTCCCCAAGAGAGGGAAGCCACTTCCGAAATATCCGGAAGAGGCAGCATGAGAAATACAGAAAGGGGCACCACCGACAGAATCACAAAGGAAATCAGAAAGCCCGTCAAAATGGAAGGCACCAGTTTCCCCGGCTGATGGGTAAATCCACGGGCCACTTCCGGCACCATGTACTGCACGGCATAGCAAAATACAGTGATATTAAAAATCGGCATGGCGTAGGTCCAATTCGCATAGAGGATATCTTCGACTGGCACTTTGGCAGAAATAAACGATGCCCCTGCCAATACCAAAAGCATGGCAATCATGCCGCCGCTGATAAATTTTTCTGCTACCCCGGTGGCTTTCAGGCCAAACCAAATCACGCCCGTAGCGGGAATGATGAAAAGCAAACTGCCTGCATAAAAGGAAATGCCCAATAAATCGGCCAATATTTTCCCGCACCCATTGGTATAGGCAATCAAACTGCAGAAACTGGTGGCCCCTACGGAGAAAAAGAGCATCCAGGCCCCCACTTTTCCGATATATTTCTCCGCCAATCCAGAAAGCTGCAGCGGTGCCCGGGTTCGGAGGGACGTTTCTGCCACATACAGCATGGACACCGTAGAAATCAACGCCGCAATGACCAGCCAAAGCACCAGCACCGGCCAGCCCGCCTTCCGGGATGCATAGGCCAATCCCAAAACTCCCGAACCAATAGTAGACCCTACGATCATCATAGTGGCCTCCACAAAAGTCAGGCGATGAATCTTCAGACCCGTAGTCTCTTCCCTCGCCTGCCCCACAGCCCCCGCTGTATTGACATATTCCATTTCTTTTCCTCCCAGGAAATGCCTGCATTGTTTGGCGATAGCATTACTAGCATTTTCACGTCGTGATACTTGGTGACTCGTGACTGGGAAACACTCCTAGTCACCAGTCACCGACATCACAAAACGCCGCCTTCGAGACGAAGACGGCATACTTTTCCCATAAAAAAGAAAAACGCCCCTCACGGGACGTATATGCACCTATAAAAGGAAATAGAAATCCAAGCCAGTTTAACTCTCAGTTATCAATTCCTAATCCCCTATTTCCCAGTCACCAGTCACGAGTCACTAGTCACCATTTAGCCTTCGTCTCGGTTATTACAATCCAAGCGATATACAATTACCCGCGTGTCCCCTTCCTTGATACAGCTCTTACCAGATACTGCTCATGGTTTCACACATCGCTAAAAGAATACCCTTTTGAAGCGCCAATGTCAAGAGAATGGAGAAAAGTTTCCCGTGAAACATGAATATACAGGTTATAATTCTGCTGCAGCCTATTTCTAACATAGAGCCATACAGGCCTGTGGCGGGGTTAAAAAGGTTATAAGGGTTATGGGAAAACCGTATTTCCATAACCTTTTATACCCTTTATAACCTTGTCACCTGCGATAGCAGAAGATGTTTCACTGAAGAAATCAGCAGAATAATAACCTATAGAATCATGTTTCCCGTGAAACATGACTCTATCCATTTTTATAACCACAACTCCTCACTGCCTTTATGCTATACTATGACTATCACAGTGAAAGGAGTTGACATTTCTTGGATAGTATGACTTATATTTCCTTTGTTGGTGCGGCCATTCTGCTGGTCATTGCGCCTGGGCCGGACAGCATGTATATTTTGACAAAAAGTTTATCTTCCGGTGCCCGAAAAGGCATCACCCTGGCTTGGGGATTGGCAACCGGTCCTATATGGCACACCTTTCTCGTCATGGTCGGCGTGGCTGCCTTCATTCAGCATTCTCCTATGGCGTTCAAAGCCCTCACCTATTGCGGGGCCGCTTACTTGCTATACCTCTCCTACGGTGCCTTCCGCGCCAAAGCCGAACCGATTGTACTCAAAACGGAACAAGCGGATCACACCGGCAATTGGGCACTCTATCGCCGGGGCCTTTTCATGAATGCGTCCAATCCGAAAGTGCTTCTGTTCTTCCTGGCCCTGCTGCCGCAATTCATTGATGCAAGCGCCGCTTTTTCTCCCAGTTTCCAAATCGGCCTCATGGGCCTCACCTTCTCCCTCCTGACCGGCATCATCTTCTCCCTCTACGCCATCTGTGCAGGCCATTTAAGAAATAGCCTAGCTAAGCACCAGAAATTTCCTTATATTATGAACAAAGTAGAAGGTACGTTATTGCTGCTGATTGCTGTGGGATTGCTGTTCTTATAGTGATGCTTTAAGGATTTGCGTCTATAATGTAGAATCCCGCTAGTGGTTAAAGGTTGCTCAAGTTTCTCAGGTTACTAAGGTCGCTCAGGTTTCCCGAACGTGCCTCTCACCGCAACCGTCATTTCGACCGCCCCTATGACGTTTCCGCTTAGCAGCCCATTCGAGTCCCCTTAGAGCCTTTAGAGCCCTCAGAACCTTTAGAACCTTGTAGCCATCAACGATTTCATTTCTCCCTATTTCCTAATCCCCAGGGCCTAACCACTAATTCCTAAACAAGTAAAAGCCGTATGAAAAGATTCCTCTTCTCATACGGCTTTTTATATTTCCCAGTCACCAGTCACCCAAAAATTATTTCTCCAAATTCAGGTGCGGCATTTCATGGGTCACTGGTTCTTCTTTTTTCCCATTCAGGATATTCATGAACTGTTCTCCTGTAATGGTTTCTTTTTCGTACAAATACTGTGCCAGTTCATCCAGTTTGTGCCGGTTGTCCTGCAGCAGTTTGGTCGCTTTCTCATGCTGCTTTTTGATTAAATCGGAAACCGCCTTATCGATTCTTGCCTGGGTTTCCGGCGAGCAAGCCAGGGTGGTATCGCCGCCTAAGTACTGGTTGGTCACCGTTTCCATGGCCACCATACCAAATTCATCGCTCATGCCATAGCGAGTAATCATGGCACGCGCCAGTTTAGTGGCTTTCTCGATATCATTGGATGCCCCGTTGGTGGATGTGCCAAAGACTACTTCTTCGGCAGCCCGGCCGCCGGTCAGGGTAGCAATCTGGTCCAGCATTTCCTCTTTATTCATCAAGTAATGATTTCCCTGGTCCACCTGCATGGTATAGCCCAGCGCGCCGCTGGTTCTCGGAATGATGGTAATCTTCTGCACCGGTGCGGAATGGGACTGCATGGCAGCCACCAAGGCATGACCGATTTCATGATAGGAAACGATGCATTTCTCTTTGTCCGTCAAGATGGCATGTTTCTTCTGGTACCCTGCAATAACCACTTCGATGGATTCTTCCATATCTTCTTGGGTGGCGTATTTCCGATGGTCCCGCACAGCCCGCAGTGCTGCTTCATTGACAATATTCGCCAATTCAGCCCCGGAAGCGCCGGAAGCCATGCGCGCCACTTTGTCATAATCAATGGACGGCGCGGTTTTGATTTTGCTGGCGTGAACTTTCAGAATGGCAATACGGCCCTGCAAATCCGGAAGGCCCACCGGCACCTGCCGGTCGAAACGCCCCGGACGGGTCAAGGCAGGATCCAACGATTCTGGACGGTTCGTTGCCGCCAGAATGATCACGCCGGTGTTATCCTCGAACCCATCCATTTCGGTCAAGAGCTGATTCAGGGTCTGCTCTCTTTCATCGTTGCCGCCAATGGCTGCACCGCCACGTTTCTTACCAATCGCATCAATTTCATCGATAAAGACAATGCAAGGCGCCTTTTCCTTGGCCTGTTTGAACAGGTCGCGCACCTTGGCAGCCCCCATGCCGACGAACATTTCTACAAATTCAGAACCGGAAATCGAGAAAAACGGCACTTCCGATTCGCCGGCTACGGCTTTGGCCAGCATGGTTTTACCAGTCCCTGGCGGGCCTACGAGAAGAATGCCCTTTGGCATTTTCGCACCAATATCTTTGTACTTGGATGGATTGTGCAAATATTCCACCACTTCCTGCAAGCTGTCTTTCGCTTCATCTTCCCCAGCCACATCGGCAAACTTGATGCCATTGGTGGGTTTGACAAACACTTTGGCATTGGATTTTCCCATGCCAAAAGTCATAGCCCCAGGACCGCCCATATTTTTCATGAGCTTCTTATTCATGTAATGACCGATACCAAAGAAAATCAGAAGCGGCAGTACCCAAGAAAGCAGCGCCGACAAGACCGGATTCATGGTTTCCACAATCTGCCCGGTGAAATCCGCACCGGACTGATGGAGCCGTTCCACCAGTTGGGGATCATTCATGATGGCCGTCTTGTACGCCTGTTTATCCCCCTTCTTGGTGAACAGAATCTTATCCTGCTCCACCTGCACCTTGTCGATTTCCTTGTCTTCCGTCATGGTCATGAAAGAAGAATAATCCACTTCCTTCACTTCATTTTCACGCACCATAGGCATGAAAATCGAATTGAACAGGAAAATCGCCAAGAAAATCAAAATGTAGTACGCCAATATTGGTTTTTTCGGCATTTTCACCTCGTTCATATCCTCATCTCTCTTTCTATGAAATATAATTTTGACCAAAAGTCGGTAATTACATTATACATCATGCAGGAACGGATTGTTATCTGTTTTACGGGAAATAGTTTGAAATAGGTTATTATTGTGCCTTGGCCACTTGTGCTAACAAATAGAGGATACCGCTTACCCAAGGGTTATAAAAGGTTATGCAGGTTATGAGGCTTTCGTTAGAGTATACCCCTTTAATAACCCTTTATAACCTTTTGACAAACGGTATTCTCTATTTGTTAACACAAGTGAACAAGGCAGAATAATAACCCATTTTCACCATGTTTCACGTGAAAAGTGATACTAACAAAATTGCATTCCTAATCCCTAGGGCCTAGCTACTAGTCCCTAAATACCAAAGAAATCTTCCGTATTCCGCTTCGCATGGTCCACCAAATCCGACACCGAAACGCCCATATAGCCCGCTAAAGTCTCTGCCACATAGGTGATATTCTGCGGCACATTGGTCCGGGGCAAATGGAATCCCCGGGGTGTCAAGTACGGCGCATCGGTTTCAATCATCACCCGCGACAAAGGCAGAATCGACACTGCTTCCCGCAACTCATCGGCCCGCCGTTCATCACAAATCCAACCGGTGATGCCGATGTAGAACCCCATATCCAGAAGCGTCCGGAGCGTATCCTTATTTCCTGTATAACAATGCACCACCGACCGCGGGCAAATCCCCTCATGACCATAGAAACAAGAAGTAAAATCCTCCGCCGCATCCCGTTCGTGCAAGAACAGCGGCTTTCCCACTTCTTCCGCCAAAGAAATAAGCTGCTTGAAATAATGCATCTGGTTTTCCTTGGTGCTGTACATCCGATCATAATCCAGCCCGGTCTCGCCAACTGCCACCACCCGCGGATTGGTCGTCACAATCTCCCGAATCCGCGCCACATCGGCCTCCTTCGCCTCATCGGCACTATGGGGATGAATCCCCGCCGTGCCATACACATCGTGGTTCTGCACAAATGCATGGACCCGCTCATTCTCCTCCGCCTCCGAGCCAGTCAAAATACACTGAATCCCCGCCGCGTGCGCATCTGCTACAATCTGCTCCGGATGCGGAAATGATTTGGTAAATAAATTGAGTCCGATATCGTAATACGTATATGCCATACTGCTTTCCTTTCACGTAAATAAATTTTTAGGCTGGGAAATATGCGCCATCCTAAAAATTCCTGTGTACACCCTGTTGTTAGTTGTTAGTTATTTGGAACTAGACAACTAATAACTATCACTAATTCTACTTCCTAAAAATTGAATCTCTACTTAAATGAATCTCTACTTAAATGAATAGCCTCTCCCTACTTTGTTCTATTTGTATTATACCATTCTAGGAAAAGCTCCTATGCGTTTTACAAGAAATCAACATACATAACTCAAACTTCCTACCTGTAAAATAGCGATTTTTCTTGATTGCATTTGTTGAAACAATGGTTTGAAATACTAATGATAGCTCTGCGTATCATGCTATTTAAAAATGCGGTATTCTCTTTGTCATCATGGGGGCCGGTCGAAATCACGGTTACGATTAGAAGCACATTCGAGAAACCTGCTTACGGCCTTTGTGCCAGTGTGAACCATTCGGAAAACGCGATGCCTTCTCCCGTGGAAAAGGGGGACCGCGGAGCGGTGAATAAGGATTATCCCGGTATAAATGAAAATGACACCAATGAAAAAAGCGTCTTTCCCCAGTGTCACGAAAGAAAGACGTTTCTTTTGTTTGATTCAACTGATATCTCATACCGGGGTATGTATTAGGAGTGAAACGGAATGTTTCCGCTCGCCCTTCCCGCTAGTGCTGCGAGATTTCTCCACTCTCCTACACATCGCGATTTATTGCTTCTATATCACCAAGCACGAATACGACCGGTCGAAATGACGGTCACGGCTAGAGGCTCACTCAAGAAACCTGCTTACGGTCTTTGTGCCAGTGTGAACCATTTGGAAAATGCGATGCCTTCTCCTGTGGAGAAGGGGGGGACCGCGGAGCGGTGGATAAGGATTATCCCAGTATAAAAGAAAATGACGCCAATGAAAAAAGCGTCTTTCTCTAGTGACACGAAAGAAAGACGCTTCTTTCGTTTGATTCAACTGATATCTCATGCAGAAATATGTATTTGAAGTAAAGCGGAATGTTTCCGCTCGCCCTTCCCGCTAGTGCTGCGAGATTTCTCCACTCTCCTACACATCGCGATTTATCACTTCTATATCACCAAGTACGAATACGACCGGTCGAAATGACGGTCACGGCTAGAGGCACATTCGACGAACCTGAGAAACTTGAGTAACCTGAGCGACCTGTGCCGAAGGCACCGCAAGCACGCAAAAAGGCATAGTATCCCCCCTAGTAGGCGAGAAGGATCCTATGAACCCCCACGCTAGATCGGCGACAGCGCTTTGCCGGTCTCATTCGAGAGAATGAGGGGTGCTCTGGGTCTGGTCGCTAGCACGGATGCG
>DBLC01000120.1:19508-27838 GCA_002297935.1 Dialister sp. UBA734 | reverse complement strand
AAGGTTCTAATGGTTCTGAAGGTTCTCACGATCCTCAAATGAGATGAAAACGATAGCGTTTATTGGCACATTCGAGAAACCTAAGAACCTTTAGAACCTTAAGAACCCTTAGCAAACTTCTAGCCAAATCATGCTTACTGACCTAAATTCTTAACTTAACAGCATTGCGCCCGAAGGGCTAACCTTTAAATGAGCGGAGAGAATACCAATTGACTAAAAACGTAAAAGGCACCATAATAACCTTTTACAGATTATCGTATAAAAAACCATGTGAGACAGAACATAGTAGGAGGATAGGATACATATGCCTATTACAAGAACGATTACCATCGGAACGAAGAAGAGAGGACGCCGGGCGGCGACGCCGGCTTTTAAGAGAAAGCCGAAAGCCAATGGAAAGCACTTGGTGGTGGTGGAATCCCCGGCCAAGGCGCGGACCATCGAACGAATCCTGGGACCGGATTACAAAGTCATGGCGTCCATGGGGCATCTTCGAGATTTGCCTCAACGCACCTTAGGCGTAGATATCGATGATGATTTCAAGCCAGAATACGTGGATTCCAAAGACAGAGAAAATGTGATTAAAGATTTACAGAAAGCAGCCAACCAGTGCAGCGATGTTCTTCTGGCAACGGACCCTGATCGCGAAGGCGAAGCTATTTCTTGGCATTTATCAAAACTCTTGGATGTGAATCCGGAAGACAATGTCCGTATTGCGTTTCATGAAATCACACCACCGGCCATCAAGGAAGCCATTCAGCATCCGGAACCGATTGATTTGAACCGAGTCGATGCCCAGCAGGCTCGCCGCGTGCTGGACCGCTTGGTGGGGTACAAACTTTCTCCTTGGCTGTGGAAGCAGGTCTATCGCGGTCTGTCTGCTGGCCGCGTGCAGTCGGTAGCCACTCGCCTCATTTGTGAACGAGAAGAAGAAATCCGTGCATTTAAGCCGGAAGAATACTGGACCATTGATGGGATTTATCAAACCGCGAAGAAGGAATCGTTCAAAGCAAAGCTGACCCAAATTGCCGGCGTGGAAGCGGAGATTCATAACCAGGAAGAAGCGGATAAAGCCGTCGGGGGAATCGAAGGAAAAGAAGCGGAAGTCATTTCTGTGACCAAGTCGAGAAAACAGAGAAAGACCAAGCCGCCCTATACCACGTCCACCATGCAGCAGGATGCGGTAAATAAACTGAATTTCAGTTCCAAAAAGACCATGATGCTGGCCCAGAATCTTTATGAAGGCGTAGAAATTCCTGGTCACGGTCATGTGGGGCTTATCACTTACATGCGTACTGACTCCACTCGTATTTCCGATGAAATGATTGCCCAGGTGCGTCCTTACATCGAAAGTGTGTATGGGGAAGAATACCTGCCGCCGAAACCGAACCATTTCAGCAAGGCCAAAGATGCCCAGGATGCCCATGAAGCCATTCGTCCCACCAATTTGCTCTTCCCGCCGGAAGCGTTGACTGGCGTGCTTAGCCGCGACCAGATGCGTCTCTATACGCTCATTTGGAATCGTTTCATTGCGTCCCAGATGGCACCGCAGATCCAGCAGAGCACCAGTGCGGTGCTGCAGTGCGGCGATTACACCTTGAAAGCCACCGGCGTCCATGTGGTATTTCCTGGATTTACCATCGTACAACCGGCGAAAAAGAAGGACGGGGAAGAAGAGGAATCCTTACCGGCTTTGAAGAAAGGAGACATTGTCTCCAATCTGAAAGCCGAAGGGGAACAGCACTTCACCGCGCCGCCGCCTAGATACACAGAAGCCAGCCTCATCAAGACTTTGGAAGAAAAAGGCATCGGCCGTCCGTCCACCTATGCGCCGATTTTGGATACCATCCAGAAACGTCGCTATGTGACTAAAGAAGGGAAACAGTTCGTTCCGACCGATATTGGATTTAAAGTGACGGACCTGCTGAAACAATATTTCGAAGGCATCATCAATGTGGGTTTCACCGCCAATTTAGAAAACTGGCTCGATAAAATCGCGGAGGGAAAAGCCACTTATAAAAAGGTTATGACCGATTTCTACAAAGTGTTTGCCAAAGAATTGGAATCGGCCAACGTGGAAGCGGAAAAGAATAAAAAGGAAAACCAGGAAGTGTCCGACGTCACTTGCGAAAAGTGCGGCGCCAAGATGATTGTGAAAATTGGTCGCTACGGGAAATACCTGGCTTGCCCCAATTATCCGAATTGCAAAAACATCAAGCCATACAGCTTGACCGAAGGACCGGAAGAAGTGTCCGACGTGCCATGCGATAAGTGCGGTACCATGATGGTCTATCGCACCGGGCCTTATGGGAAATATTTGAAATGCCCCAACTGCAATGCCAACAAAGCCATTGTGATTGATACAGGCATCACTTGCCCGAAATGCCACGAAGGCCACCTGGTGCAGCGGAGAAGTCACCGAGGCCGGATTTTCTATGGCTGCAGCCGCTACCCCGATTGCGATATGGCCCTCTGGAATGAACCGATCAACCAGTTCTGCGAAACCTGCGGAGCTATCATGACAAAGAAGACCTATAAAAATGGCAAAGAAGTGATTCAGTGCTCCAATCCAGAATGCCCGACCCATCCGCCGAAGAAAACTAGAAAGAAAGCGGAAGCGACGGATACCGCAGAAGAAAAGAAGACCACTACGCGGAAGACGGCGACGCGGAAACGGACAAAGAAAACAGAAGAGGAGTAAGCTCTTTTAGAGATTAGGTTAGCCCTTCGGGCAGGTTATATTCGTGTTTTCCGATAGAGAAACTAGCGGTGCCATGAAAGCGGAATGGGTTATAAAAGGTTATGTAATATTGACTTGGCATAACCTTTTATAACCTTGTTGTTAACGGATGCATCGCTGTGTTTGGTGATGGTCATGGCAAGATAATAACCCTTTGATAGTCCGTTTAAAAGAAATATAATTCTTAGTGGAATACAAAAATAATACCCTGCCCGAAGGGCACAGCATATAGGAGACATATATATGTTAGAAAATATAAATCAAAATCAAAACCGCGTTACCGTAATCGGTGCGGGGCTGGCGGGCAGTGAAGCGGCTTGGCAGTTGGCGGAAATGGGAATTCCGGTGGAACTGGTCGAAATGCGGCCTGTGAAACAGACACCGGCCCATCATACACCATATTTTGCGGAATTGGTGTGCAGTAATTCCCTGCGGGCGGCAGCGCTCACCAATGCGGTGGGACTTTTGAAAGAAGAAATGCGCCATTTGCACTCCATCATCATGGATTGTGCGGACCATCATAGTGTACCGGCCGGCGGAGCCTTGGCGGTAGATCGCATGGGCTATGCCCAAGCGGTGACAGAAAAGGTGAAGAACCATCCGCTGATTCACTTGGTAGAAAAAGAAATCACCGAACTTCCCAAAGAGGGCATCGTCATCATTGCCACTGGTCCACTGACCGAAGGCAAATTGGCCGAATCGATTGAACAATTTTGTGGCGGCGAAGGATTTCATTTCTATGATGCAGCCGCTCCGATTGTGACCAAAGAATCGTTGGATATGGATGTGGTGTACCGCATGTCCCGCTACAACAAAGGCGAAGCGGCCTACCTCAATTGTCCTATGAATGAAGAAGAATACAAAGCTTTCCGAGAAGCTCTCTGCAAAGCAGAAATGGCCCCGGTTCATGGATTTGAAAATAAAAAAGTCTTCGAAGGCTGTATGCCTATCGAAGTGATGGCCGCTCGTGGGGAAGATACCATGCGCTTTGGCCCTATGAAACCAGTAGGCCTTCCTGACCCGCGAACCGGAAAGGATCCCTATGCGGTGGTACAGCTCCGGCAGGATAACGAAGAAGATACCATGTACAATATCGTAGGCTTCCAGACCCATTTGAAATGGGGCGAACAGAAACGAGTCTTCGGCATGATTCCTGGACTGGCTCATGCGGAATTTATTCGCTATGGGGTGATGCATAGAAATACCTATATCGATTCCCCAGACCTGTTGAATGGCACCATGGAAAGCAGAAAACAGCCGGGCCTCTTCTTTGCTGGCCAGATGACTGGTGTAGAGGGCTATGTGGAATCCGCCGCTTCCGGCATTGTGGCTGCCTATAGCGCGGCGGCTCGTTTCCGTGGCGAAGAACCGGTGGCTTTCCCCAGAGAAACCGCTATTGGTGCACTGTGCTATTATATTTCCCACTTCGACGGGAAAAACTTCCAGCCCATGAACGTCAACTTCGGCCTCATCCCACCGCTGGCTAAAAGGGTGCCGAAAAAGGAAAAGAACCAGAAACTGGCAGAACGGGCCTTGGCAGCACTGGATGATTTCCTTAAAAATAATGAGGAATTAGGAATGAGGAATGGTGGTAGCGGCGCACAATTCATATAGCGCCGCATTATAATCCTTGGTGACTGGTGACTGGTGACTGGTGACTGGTGACTGGTGACTGGTGACTGGTGGCTAGTAGCTAGTAGCTAGGCCCTGGGGATTAGTGATTCTCACCATGTGACTCTATCCATACACGTCATTTCGACCGATGGGATTTGTGCTTGATGACTATAATGGGTAGTTCGGTACTATGTGAGACAGAAGTGGAGAAATCTCAAACCTCTAGCGGAGCCGATACCAACTGAGATATCCCGTTACGGTTCAATTCAGTTGGAAAAATTCCGCTGGAGGTTTGAGATTTCTCCGCTTTTGTTCAACATAGAACTGGACTACTCTACAGCGTCATTTCGCACAAATCCCGTCGGTCGAAATGACGATAGGTTTTTATATCGTTTTTGGGGATTCTGACAAAATAAAAAGGTTATAAAAGGTCATGTGAAATATACGTTTTCACATAACCCTTTATAACCTTTTTGCTTGCGCTGTTTTAGAAATGTTGAAAAAAGAAATCAAAGAGTATAACCTGCCGTCAAGCTACCCTTTTATTATAGGGATAAGGTCACATTTTCCTAATCCCTAGGGCCTAGCTACTAGTTAGTGGCTGGTCAATAATTCATACGCTCGATATTTGCTGAGTATATGCAGTGAAATTTTGAAAATTAAAGGCATAGAAATACGAGCTATCCTGAAAATACCTTTGCACTCATTGTTGTTAGTTGTTGGTTGTTAGTTGTTTGGAGTCAGACAACCAACAACTAACAACCATTTAGTTCCTTACTACTGAAAGAAGTGAATTAATGACCAGTCACTAGTTACTGATTTTTTTCAGCTTTCTGTTCCAGTATTTCCTTTACCTGGGTGGCTGCAATGGCACCTAGGATGTCGTGACGGGTGATGATGCCCACCAGTCGTGCCGGCGGTTCAGTGCCTGGGGTGGGGACGGAGAGTTTCGCTTTTGTCACTACCGGCACGGTTTTCAAATGTTCATCCACCATGAGGGTGGTGATGGCTTCCATGTCTGTTTCTGGGGTGACGCAGCGTACATCTTTGGTCATGATTTCTTCTGCAGTGATGGCCAGCATTTTGCGGAACGATTTTTCGTAGCGACCGAAACCGCAGTAGTACAGATTTCCTCCCAGAACATCCACATATTGTGGGATTCGCGGCGATACTTTCTTGTACAGCAGATCTCCTTCGGATACGATGCCCAGCAGTTCATTGTCATCGCCGACCACCGGAATGGCACTGACCGGATGGGTGACGAAAAGGCCCACCAACTGCTGCACCGTGGTGTCTGGGGTGACCGTGAAGACGTACTTGGTCATGAAATCTTTGGCTTTTAAGTTTTTCATAGCAATTCCTCCTTTACATGGTGACTGGTAACTAGTGACTGGTGACTAGGAATTTGGAGTTTGCCATCATAGTGACTCATTCATTTCCTAAGGAATTTGTTTCTATTCATATTTTAAACTTTATCTTTAGATGGCGCAAGAGGGAGTTGGTCATAGGCAGTTGGCAGTAGAGTACCTCGTACTGCTAACTGCTAATTGTTTACCCCTTTTCTATTTTCAAATCTCATTTCCCTATTAAGAGCGGCCATAGTATAATAAGAGGGAAAAGAATGACTGATGGGTCAATTATCTGGTCGTGAGACAATAATATCCAGTCACGAGTCACCAGTCACTAAACACTAAGAAAACGAGGAATAACAATGATGAAACGAATCGTCATGGTGCTGAATCACATGCACCGTGGGGTATTGATATGCGGCGGGTTTGCCCTGTTTATGCTGCTGGGGGCCTTGCTGCTCATGTTGCCTTGGGCGCAGACCGGGACGAAAGAGGTATCCTTTATCGATGCTCTCTTTATGTCTGTCAGCATCGTCAGCGTGACCGGCATGTCCATGTTTGATTTGAAAGAAGACTTCACTCTGTTTGGGCAGCTGGTTGTTCTGTTTCTGATGCAAGTGGGTGGTCTGGGCATCATGACCATCATGGCTATGGTCAGCATTTCCACTGGCAGAAAAATCCGTCTCCAGGAACGACTCCTGATTCGCGACTCTTTCAATTTGCAAACCCCATCGGGGATGGTCATGTTGGTTCGGAAAATTATTTTCATGACCTTGGCGGTGGAACTGACTGCCGGTACGTTGCTGGCAGGCTATTTCTTTACGAAATATGGCCCCCGCGGCATTTATCTTGGCTATTGGCATGCGGTGTCCGCTTTTACCAACTGCGGCATGGATATCATGGGGGCCGACGTGGGATTTGCCGGCATGGCCGCTGATTCCTTTGTCAGCACGGTCATTGTTATCACCATGTTCCTTGGCGGCGTCGGCTTTGTGGCGTTGGATGATATTCTTCGGAAACGGAAATGGTCCCGGCTGTCGCTGAACAGCAAATTCATTCTCACCATGGAAGCCATTTTGATTCCCTTGGGGATGATTGTGTACTACCTGTTGGAAGGGGACAATCCAGCCACCATGGGAAGTTTAACTACGGTGGAGAAATGGCAGACCGCGTTCTTCATGTCACTGTCTTCTCGCTTGGCGGGGTTCACTTTGTTTGATATTCACGCCATGATGAGTGCTACTGTGCTGATTGTCATGGTCTTCATGTTCATCGGGGCGGCGCCGGTCTCGACCGGTGGCGGGATTCGAACCACCACCATGGGACTTTTGCTGTTTTCCCTCTGGACTTGGGTGCGGGGCCGAAAGAAAGTGGTTTTATTTCATAAGCAGGTCAATCCCGATTGCTTGGTGAAAGCATCGAACGTATTTACCTTGGCTATGGTACTGACCTTCTTCACTGCTTTGTTCGTATTTCTGTTGGAACCGGCCAATTTCAATTTCGAAGATGCTCTCTTTGAATCCGTATCGGCGTTCAGCACCGTAGGGTTCAGCATGGGCCTCACCAATGAGTGGAATACGTCTTGCAAAATCGTTTTGATGATTGCGATGTTCATCGGTCGAATTGGCGTCATGACCCTGGCCGTGGCCTTCGCCACCTCGTCGGATACGTCGATTCAATATCCGAAGGAAAATATTGTGATTGGGTAAAAAGTGACTCGTGACTGGTGACTCGTAACTGGGAAATATTTTTTCTAGTCACAAATCACCAGTCACGAGTCACCCATATACATATAGGAGAGAAAATATTATGGCACATAAATTACAGTTTTTTGTAGCAGGATTGGGACGTTTTGGAAAAAGCGTGGCTATCACGTTGGAAAAAATGGGCTATGATGTGATGGCCATGGATAGTGATGAAGAAGTGGTGCAGGACCTATCGGATACCTTAGGCTACGTGGTTTGCGGCGATTGTTCCGATGAAAAGAACCTGATTGCCATGGGGGCCGGCAATGCAGATATCGCCGTGGTATCGGTGGGTGATTTGTCCGCCAGCCTGATGACCACCTTGCTCTTAAAAGAAATGGGGGTCAAGAAAATCGTCGTCAAAGCTCTGGGCGAAGTTCATGGGAAGATGCTGCAGAAAATCGGGGCCGATAAAATCATTTACTCCGAAAAAGAAATGGGAATCCGGGTGGCTCACAACCTGATTTCCCCTGGCATTGTGGATTATATTGAAATGGAAAATAACATCACCATTGTGTCTATCCACGTACCTGTTGATTGGGTAGGAAAGAATTTGATTCAGATCGATGTGCGTCGGAAATACAACATCAATGTAGCCGCTATCAAGCGAGCTGGCGAAATGATGGTCAACCCGCGGCCAGATATGAAACTGGAAGCGAAAGATATGGTGGTCATTCTGGGAGATAACGAAAGCGTCAAGAAAGTGGCAGAGACGCTGACGGAGTGACTTTGGGTGACTGGTGACTCGTGACTAGTAAAGGGATAAGGGACTAGTAGCTAGGGATTAGGAGTGATAGCGGGATTAACGAAGAATGTCTTGTTTCCCTATAAGTTACAGGTTGCTGAGGGTTCTGAAGGTGCTAAGGGTTCTTAGGGTTCTCG
>DBLC01000120.1:0-19490 GCA_002297935.1 Dialister sp. UBA734 | reverse complement strand
TCGAATGTGCCTATAAATGCTACGTTATCATCTCATTTGAGGAACGTCAGAACCATTAGAACCTTAAGAACCTTTTCTATAAAAGGAATCATCATATATTTTGCTTAACTCAACAGCACTGCCGGGGACTCATGGTAAATTCTGCGATAGCCCTTATTTCTTAATCCCTAGGGCCTAGCTACTAATCCCTAGCTACCAGTCACTAGTCACCAGTCACCAGAAAATTAAACTTGACAGACATCCATTAAAAAAGCATAATAAATAATACTGGCTTTTGAAAGAGTTTTGATATCAGTATTTCCTGAAGGAGAATGGGTATGAAACATACTATACGTGCGGCCTTGGTGCTGGCTATGCTTTGGGGAATGACACCGGTGATAAGCGATGCCTTTTCCTATGAAGCGTTGACAACTGGCACAAACGTAAGTGAAAGCAAAGGAACGCCAGAAAAGAAAGCAGACCTTTCTAAGGCGGGGAGTGCCGCCAAGGCAGTTGCTCCAGCAGAAAAGAAGGCAGCGGCTCCTGCAGCTCCCAAGACGGGAGAAACGGTGAAGAAGGAACCTTTATGGCCGATTCACGGACAGCCTATCAGTGACGACGATTTCACTCTGCATGGCATTGCCCTGGGAGATTCTATCAAAGTGCTGATTGGGATGAAAGGAAATGCCGAAGCAGTGCATCGGGGGAGCATCCAGGATACCTACGGTTGGGAGGGCCTTAAGGTCAGCGCATATAGTGATTTCTTGGCGAAATATATGAATCGCAAGGACCTTCCGGTAGACCAGGCCATCACCGCCAAAGGAATTTCTGATTTCTATATCACCGGCGGAGATTACCAGACCGATCGGGGTATTCGCATTGGCAGCCGCCGGGAAAATGTGCTTCGCAGCTATGGTCGCCCTGATGAAGTGCTCTGGGATGGAGATCATACATCTTTTTACCTATTATATAGTGGGTATAAAAAAGAATTGTCTTTCCTGATTCACGATGACCAGGTACAGGAAATCCACGTGGGATGGAAGGAAGACAAAGCCCAAGGGTTGGTCAGAGGTTATAAAGATATTTATAACCATGCTTACTTGCCAGAAAAAGATTTTTCCTTGGCAGGTCTTTCGCTTCATGAACCGTTCAAAGACTATCCTTTCTCTGAATGGGAAAAGAAAATGGCCAATCCCCAGGAAGAAATCTGGTACTACCCAGGCTATGCGGTGCGCATGACAAAGAAAGAGAAAATGATTTGTGCCATTTTCTTGACTGATAATAAAATGCTCACCTCCCGTGGCCTTGCCATAGGAGACGATGCAGCCACCGCGGAACTTCTCTACGGGGCACCCCATAAATTGGAAATGGATACCACCGGCAGCGTGCCGCGCACCTGCTACATCTATTTCAATCGGGCCAAGGATAAAGTGCTTCTGCTCTATTTGAAAGATAAAAAAGTGGATGGCGTAGTGGTAGCCGAAAATCCACAGAAGAAAAAGTGATTGATGAAGAAGTAATTATGAAAGAGTCCATAAGTTATGTAGTACCATCAATTATATTAAGTTATGTAGTACCATCAATTATATAAGGTTATTATTTCATGTAATACTCCTTTCTAACAAATAGACTATTCCATATGGTATCAGGTTAAAAAGGTTATAAAAGGTTATGTGATTATGGAAATCTCATAACCTTTTATAACCCTTATAACCTTGATGATGGCGGTATATACAATTATGTTTGATATGGAATATAGCAGAGTAATAACCTTAGTCATGTATGACAGCATGCGTTTCTTTTTCATTACACACTATGTTTTATTTTAAAAGTGAATTTATGAGTATTCACAAGTTATTCTGATTTTGAGGTATTTTACATTCGAGGTGTTTCATGTACGATTATTTTTGTGCCTTAGTGGTTGGTATCGTCGAAGGGTTGACTGAATATATTCCAGTATCTTCCACAGGCCATATGATCATTATTGGTCATATGATTGGTTTTGAAGGAACCCTGGCTGATTTATTTGATGTATTTATCCAGCTCGGGGCCATTCTTTCTGTTTTGGTGGTGTATCATGAAAAATTCCGTTTCATTTTGAATACCCACCACTGGTTCCGTACCAAAGGACCTTCTCTGTTTAACCTGGCTATTGCCATGTTCCCGGCTTGCCTGTTGGGCCTGATTTTCCATGGATTCATCAAACACACCCTGTTTGGCCCGATGACCGTTATCATTGGCCTCGTACTGGGTGGTGTTTTCATGATTTTTGCGGAAAAAATGAGAAAACATTTCTCCGTAGAAGACGTAGATAAGATTACCACCAAGCAGGCTTTCCAAATTGGTCTCTTCCAGTGCCTGTCTCTCTGGCCGGGCTTTTCCCGAAGCGGTAGTACCATCGCCGGCAGCCTTCTGCTGGGGATTTCCAGAAAAGCAGCAGCGGACTTCACCTTCATCATGGCAGTGCCGTTGATGTTCCTGGCTTGCCTTTATGATCTGTTCAAAACCGCTGGCAGCTTGCAGCTTGGCGACTTCGGCATTTTGGCTGTAGGATTTGTCACCGCGTTCGTGGTAGCCTATGCATCCATTCTGTGGTTCTTGAAATTTTTGAACACATCCACCCTGACCGGCTTTGCGATTTACCGTTTCTTCGTGGCGCTGATTGCTCTGATTTATTTCTGGTAATAGCGCTTTGTACTGATGCGTCCTTAGAGGGCGCATTTTTTATTGTAAATTTTAAAAATTTCAGAAAATAAATCGTGTAAAATCACAGAGGTTCTCCGATTATATTACCAGAAGGAAAATTTGAAGCGCGTCTCACAAGATGCATAACAAAGACCTTCTTTCCGATTGTACATATTGGAAAGAGGAAAGAGGCTTCTTGCGTGAACCAAAACTTCTGAAACAATCTATGCTTTTCTTTATATTTTATCCATGGAGAAGAGAAACATAGGGAGGGACAGGGGAGACGGTGGATATCCGAAGTCTTATTTCTACTTTCCCTCACCCTAGTGGCCATAAGGTGAGCCGTGTACGGAACTCAAACGAAATAGGTACAGTGACCGTTAAAACATTGACTGAGCTATGCTGGATTCTCTTGGACGACAAACCGTAGCACGAAGTTTAATCACATCTGTGGTATGAACCGTGAAATGTGCTGGTGCCTGATTCCCTGGTCTCTTTTCATAGGAGTCATGAACCAAAGAGGGAACTGTGCCTTTTTGTAGTGGAGAAAATACAATTAGGAATGAGAAATTAGAAATGAAAAATGAAGGTGGCGGCGCATCATATTTGGAGGCGCCGCTTTTTTCTATATAAATTACCAGAACACTGATTTGTTTTGATAATAAATCGGTGTTTTTTGCATGCGCAATATGTTTTCCAGTGACTAGGTATGATAAAATAAGAGTTGTATAAATAAGTGACTCGTGACTGGTAGACTGGTGACTGGGAAATAAAATCTTTGTTCTCACCAGTTGCGACACATATAGAATAGGAAATCCAAAGAGAGCAGTGCTATTAAGTTAAGGGTTTGAGTCAATAGGCCTGATTTTGTTTGTTGGCATAGGTCTCTCAAGCTGCTAAAGCAGCTCAGGTTCTTCGAATGTGCCTATAGACACTAGTGCTATTAGTGCATTCGAGAAACCTGAGAAACTTGAGAAGCTTTAGCAACCTGAGAAATCTCTATATCAGCAGGAATTATTGCCTGTTTCGCTTTACTTGGTAGCGTTGCCAAAGAGAGGAGAATCTCATGGTGGATGATTTAATTATCGTAGATTGTCAGTATGATTTCATTGACGGGTCTTTGGCTTGTCAGCATAGTGGGGAAGCGGTGAAATACCTGGTGGATTTCATCAATGCTCATGACGTCCGTGCGCTGTATACCTCGGACTGGCACAAGGAAACCAATAAGTCGTTTAAAGTCAATGGGGGTATCTGGCCGGTTCACTGTGTGGCTGGTACCCATGGCGCCGCCGTATCTGATGATTTCGCCAAAGGAATCAAAGACGCAGCCAATCATCCGGGGAAAGAGAATCTGTTCTTGAAGGGACAGAATGATGATGTAGAAGAATATTCCGCTTTTAACGGTGTCAATGCAGAAGGGAAAGCTCTTCATGAAGTGGCTTCCTCCCATGTGTACGTCGGTGGTATCGCTTCGGAATACTGCGTCAAAGAGACCGTTTTGGCACTCCTTTCTTCAGGCCGCTCGGTGACCCTTTTGACAGATGGCTTGGGCTATGTGTCGGAAGCGGATCATAAAAAGGCGCTAGAAGAGATGAAAAGATTGGGTGTGGAGTTGGTATAATTCTGCAGTCAATGGAGCTGCTTTTGAAATAAGCCATATAAGCCATAGGGTTATGCCCTTCGGGCAAGGTTATAAGGGTTATATTACCTCGTTCGAGTAATTTGAGTAACCTGAGAAACTTTACTTCCATAGGAAACGGGGTGGTACAAATAGGAAAAACAATTGCAGATGTCGGTGAATTTGGCCTTATCCAGTCCATTACCCATGATTTGATTTATCGGCCGGAGCTGGTGAAGTTAGGCGCTGGTGATGATGGGGCGGTGTACACCGTACCGGAAGGTTATGATCAGGTGATTTCCACCGATACCATGGTGGAAGGCATTCATTTCCTGGATACCACCATGGGCCCCTATGATGTGGGGTACAAATTGTGTGCGTCCAATTTCAGTGATATGGCTGCCATGGGAGCAGAGCCCATCGGTTTTGTGATTTCCGCAGCTCTTCCGGCGTCTTTGGACTGTGATTGGGTCGAGGCCTGTTATATGGGCATTCGCCATTGCTGCGAAGAGTACCGGGTGAATCTGTTGGGCGGCGATGTGACAGGTTCGCCGAAAGGCATTATTCTGACCGGTACGGTGGTAGGCATGGTCCCTTGTGACCAGGCGGTCAAGCGGAGCGGTGCCCAAGTGGGGGACTTGGTCTTTGTGACAGGAACCATTGGGGATTCTGCCGCAGGGCTAGCTGCTTTGATGGCAGGAAAATCTAAGGAGTATCCCCTATTGGTATCTCACCATCAAAGGCCAAATCCACAAATTGCTTTGGGCACATTGCTTCGCGAGGCTGGCGCAACGTCATTGAATGATATTTCCGATGGTCTATCCAGAGAGGCCAATGAAATCGCCAAGGCCAGTGGTGTGGTCATGGGTATCGTGGAAGAACTGATTCCTCTTTGCCTAGAAACTAAGCAGCTGGCAAAAGAACGGAAGAAAAATCCATTTCTTTGGGCTTGGAATGGTGGAGAAGATTACCAGTTGGTAGGAACCATTTCGCCAGAAAATTATGAAAAAGTGCAAGACAATGATTCCATCACCGTGATTGGTCGGGTGCTAGAATCATCGGATAATCCGGGAATCTTTGCTGTGAGCCAGGGCAAGAACGTTAGAGTCGCGGCTCATGGATATGATCATTTTAATAAGTAGGTGACTGGTGGACTGGTGACTCGTGACTGGGAATAGATGGATGATTTCGCTAGTGACACAGCAGCTAGCTGTTAGCTTCTGGCTTCTAGCCGGCTAGTTGCTAGCAGCTAGAAGCTAATAGCTTTGACTCTAGCCATATATCTTCTATTCCCCAGTGACTAGTCACGAGTCACCAAAAACATGGTTTACTTGTCATGATGCACCAGCGGTGCGTAACATTTATATAAAAAGGAGATACGCCAATGTATACTTTAGTAGTGATTCGTCATGGAGAAAGTCAGTGGAATAAGAAGAATCTGTTTTGCGGTTGGACCGATATTGATTTGACAGAAAATGGATTCAATGAAGCCCGCCAGGCAGGGGCACTTCTGAAAAAAGAAGGATTTTCCTTTGACCGTTGCTATACATCGGTGCTGAAAAGAGCCATTCACACCGCCTATACCGTGCTGGACGAAATGGATCTCACTTGGATTCCGGTAGAAAAAAATTATCACTTGAACGAACGTCATTACGGTGCCCTGCAGGGATTGAACAAGACCGAAACCACCGATAAATATGGGGAAGAACAGGTGCATCTCTGGAGACGTTCCTACGACGTGCGTCCGCCGGCTCTGGCTGATGATGACCCCAGATGCCCAGAAAATCAGGCACCTTATCAGAAATTTAAAAATGAAGTGCAGCTGCCCCATACGGAATGCCTGAAAGACACTGTGGCTCGCGTGGCTCCTTATTTTGAAGAAGTGATTCGTCCGCAGATTGAAAAAGGCGAAAAGGTACTTATTGCTGCCCATGGCAACTCTATCCGTGCTCTTAGAAAACACTTGGAAGGCATTTCTCCGGAAGAAATCGCTGGTATGAATGTCCCCACTGGGATTCCGCTGGTGTACCATCTGAACGAAGACTTCACTGTCCATGATGTGAGCTACCTGGGCGACCAGGACGCCATCGCTGCGAAAATCAATGCAGTGAAGAACCAGTCTGCTGGATCGAAAAAACAGTGAGAAGTTAGAAGTAATGGTGACTAGTGACTAGTGACTGGTGACTCGGGATAGGGATGAGTAGCTAGGCCCTAGGGATTAGGGAATGGCGACTCTTGTGGAATTGTCATTTCGACCGATGGGATTTGTGAGAATTGATGCAATAGATATGAAATGCCATGTATTTCATGACTGTGGTATCACAAAATACGAATATAACCGGTCGAAATGATGAATCATGATAACGGTTGTGTTGAACGACACGTTCGAGAAACCTGAGAAACTTGAGAATCCTAAGCAACCTGAGTAACCTATTTATTCATAAGTAAGAAGGGCGTCCATGAAAGCTTGGAATGAAAAGACGGCGGAGGTCAAACAGACGAATTCCGCACTGCTATTGGAAGGCGGAGCCATGCGGGCTTTATTTACCGCAGGCGTATTGGATGCTTTGATGGAAAAGAACTGTTATTTTCCCCAAGTGATGGGTATTTCCGCAGGCACGTTGCAGGGCCTGGGGTATATTTCCCATCAGAAGGGGCGAAGTATCCGGCTCAATGTGAATTATGCGGAAGATAAACGATACATGGGGCTCCGCCATTTGCTGAAAAATGGCAGCTATTTCAATTTCGATTTCATTTTCGGTGAATTGACCCATACCATCGATCCGTTCGATTTTGAAACCTACCACAAAGTGACGGACATTATGTATGCCATTATGACCGATGCGGAAAGTGGAGAACCGGTCTATGTATCGGGCAAGTCCTGCGATATCGAAGAATTTTTCAAAGTCTGCGAAGCCAGCTGTTCGATTCCTTTATTTTCCAAACCGGTACTGCTTCGAGGCAAGCACTATGTGGATGGCGGGGTCGGAATGCCCTTTGTGCCGCTTCCGTCGGAATTGCCTTTTGCCTGCGAAAAGCCGGTATACATTTTGACCCGCGATTTGGCCTATCGGAAAAAACCGGTGCCGAAGGGATTTCATGGACTGCTCAATGCCATGTATGGGAAGCATTTCCCTAAAGTGGTAGAAGAAATGTGCTCCATTCCGGCACGGTACAATCAGAAAGTGGAAAAACTGCTGGCATTGGAAAAGGAAGGAAAGGTATTTATCATTCGGCCCGATAAGCCGGTGGCCGTATCTCGCACGGAAAAGGATACCAAGAAATTGCGTGCTTTGTACGAAGAGGGATATCGCATAGGGCTGGCGCAATTTGATGATTTAACGAGGTGGCTTCATGAAACATGAAATCCTATGGCTGAGCCAAAGCGAAAAGGAGACCATGGATTTTGGTCGTTTCCTTGGGGAACATAGCGTGGACGATTTGTTTATCGCTTTGACTGGCGACTTGGGCGCTGGAAAAACCCACTTTGTGCAGGGCCTGGCGGAAGGATTGGGCATCACCGGTGTGGTGAGCAGTCCGACTTTTAATATTATGAATTATTATGACGGCAAGTTGCCGCTTAAGCATTTTGATTTTTATCGTCTCGATACGGAAGATGATTTATATAATATAGGTTGGGATGAATATAGCATTGGCGGTGTCACCGTGGTAGAATGGGCGGATTTATTTCCTTCCTTGATTTCCTCGGAAGCCATTCATATTCAGATCCGTGTAATGAATGAAACAAAACGTGAAATAAAAGTCAGCTGGGACGATGGGGCTCCGGCGACGGTTGTAAAGGAGATTGAGACATATGCTTCTAGCCATTGATACCTCTTCTTTGGTATTAAGCTGTGCGTTAGCAGAAAAAGATAGACTCATTGCGGAATGGACGGTGCAGAAACGGTTGACACATTCCGAGCAGTTGATTCCGCATTTGGATGAAATGATGAAAGAAGCGGGGGTCGAAAAAGACCAGATCACCGGCATTGCCGTATCGATTGGACCGGGGTCTTTCACGGGCCTTCGCATTGGTTTGGCTACGGCGAAGATGGCTTCTTACATTTGGAAAGTGCCTCTGGTTGGGGTAGATACCTTGGAAGCTCTGGCTTGGAACATGGCCGGAGCCCAGGCGTTCATTTTGCCATTGGAAGATGCCCAGCGGGGCAATGTATATGCCGCACTGTATGGGGCGTTCCAAGAGATGTGGCAAGAAGCGCCCACCGAAGTGGCACCGATTGATGAAGTCATTGCCGCGGCAGTGAAACACGGCGGCCCTATCATTGCGGTAGGCGAATGCGCCGATAAATATAAGGATAAATTGTTGGCAGCCGGCATTGTCTTAGCGGCTCCGCAGAATCGTTGTGCCCGGGCTTCCAGTGTAGCCATGGCTGGCTTGGCTCGTTTGGAAAAAGGCGAAAAGGACAACCCGCTTTCGCTCCTTCCGAATTATATCCGCAGAAGTGAGGCAGAAGTGCTATGGGAGAAACAACACAACAAGTCCTGATTCGAGAAGCCAATTCGTCAGATATCGATCGGATGTATGAAATAGGAACCCTGTGCTTCACCGATGCCTGGCGAAAGGAAACGGTGGCCCATGATTTGGGAGATAATCACAGCAGCTGGTACATCGTGGCTGAAATAGATGGCAATGTGGTGGGCTATGGTTGTTTCTGGTTCGTTGCCGATGAAGGGCAGCTGGTGAATATCGGTGTCCATCCCTCGTTCCGTCGGCGGAAATTGGGAGAACTTCTTTTACAAAAAGGAATTGAAGAAGCCCAAAATCGACAGATGAAAACCATGTTCCTGGAAGTCCGGGTCAGCAATACCCCTGCCCAGCAGATGTATGAAAAATTTGGCTTTCAAAATCTGGGCCTTCGGAAAAAAGTGTACGAACTACCCATAGAAGATGGGTATGTGATGGAAAGAAAAATATAGTGAGAAGTTAGAAGTGAGAAGTTAGAAATGGTGGTGGCGGCGCAACAAAATTTGGAAGCGCCGCAGGTTATTGAAATGGGGATTTCGTCGCTTGTCAAAAGGTTAAAAGGGTTATATAGGGTTATGAAACTTACGGTTATCACATAACCATGTATAACCCTATATAACCTTGAAGTAGGCGTTGCTAGTTGTATGTTATGAGAAGGAATCAGTAGAATAATACCCTTTCAGCCATTTTTACTTTTAACGCAAGCAAATCATAAAGGAAGAAAAATACATGAAAATATTAGCTTTTGAATCAAGCTGTGATGAGACTTCCTGTGCAGTCATCGAAGATGGGAGACGAATCCTATCTAATGTGATTTCTACACAGGTGCCGATTCACAAGAAATTTGGCGGGGTCGTGCCGGAAATCGCTTCCCGTCATCATATCGAAGATGTGCTTCCGGTGTCCATTGAAGCATTGGAGCAGGCGCACTGTGATTGGCAGGATATGGATGCCATTGCAGTGACCCAGGGACCTGGATTGGTCGGGGCTCTTTTGGTCGGTGTGGCTGCAGCGAAGGCAGCTGCTTGGGCACTGGGAAAACCGTTGATTGCGGTGAACCATATGGAAGGTCATATTTTTGCAAATCTTCTTCAGTATCCCGATTTGGAACCACCCTTCTTGGCTTTGGTGGTGTCCGGTGGGCATACTATGATTGTGATTGTGAAAGATTACAATACTTTCCAGCTTTTGGGACAGACAAGAGATGATGCGGCCGGTGAAGCCTTTGATAAAATCGCCCGCGTCATGGGCTATCCCTATCCGGGAGGCCCCCATATTGATCGATTGGCGAAAGAAGGAAATCCGGAAGCCATTCATTTCCCTATGGGACTGGCGAAAGAACACAACTTTGACTTTTCTTTCAGCGGTTTGAAGTCTGCCGTAATCAACTATTTGCATACCGCAGATATGAAAAAAGAACCGGTCAACCAGGCTGATGTGGCTGCTTCGTTCCAGAAAGCCGTGGTGGATGTCTTGGTAGAAAAAGCCATGCGAGCACTGGACGTGACAGGCCTCAAAACCATCGCCCTGGCGGGCGGGGTCGCTGCCAATAGCGGACTGCGGGAAGCCCTTAAAGCAGAATGCGATAAGAAAGGCATCCGCATGTGCCGCCCCGATTCCATTCTTTGCACCGATAACGGTGCCATGATTGGCTGCCGTGCCTACTACATGGCCCAGGCCGGTGACTACGCACCGATGAATCTCAACGCCGACCCAAGACTGCCGTTCTTGGCAGACCAGGTCAAACTATAGAAATGCGTAATGCGTAGTGCGAAGTGCGTAATGGTGGAAGGGGCGCACAAATTTTAGAAGCGCCCCAATACCCTATTTATATAAAAGGGATTAGTAGCTAGGCCCTAGGGATTAGGAAATCATGAATGCCATAATCTCAAATTCCTAGTTACTAAAACACAATTTTTTGATAGTGATGCACTAGAATTTATATTTTTGCGGCGCTTTATAAGTTGTGTGCCGCCACCTTCATTCCGCACTACGCACTACGCATTACGCACTGTATATATCAGGTTCGTGAGAAGTTACTCAACAGAAAACGAGGTTTCTAAATTGCAAACTCGCAGCATTGAAGTCAGTCAGCTCTATACGCTGATACGAGATACGACCCGGCTTACGGGGGTACAGGCCAAGATACTAGACCATATGCAGATTGCGCTGCAGTGTGCATCGGATATTTCCAAAAGCCAGGTCTATCTTTGTGCCAGAGGGAAGAATGAAGATATTTCTGTTATCTTGGCAGCCATTAAACCGTCCTATACCCATGGCTCTACCTTTTTTAAGCAAGGAGACACTTTCCTGGTGGATGATTTAGCCATTGTGGAAAATGTGTTTTCGACAGGTCGTAAAGTGGTGGGACGCAAGGTGTTGGACCAGGGACGAGAAATCGCTGTCACGGCCTATCCGATTGTGGACAATGCAGGACAACCTTTCGCGGTGGTTTGCTTTGCTTCTTCTTCGCTGAAACAGCAGCAGGTGCTGACTGACACGGCCAATCTGGCGTTGCAGGTGCCTTTTGCGGTCAATGATTATTACAGCATTCGTCCCCAAGATGGGGTACTCATCGTGGATGCCACCGGGCGAATCATCTATGCCAATGACATGGCCGATGATTTGTACCTGGTGCTGGATAAAGAAGTGGTGGACCAGAAAGACATCATTGGGCACACCATTGTGAAATTCCCTTTGGTGGAGCAGGTCAGGAAAACTGGCCGTCCGGCTTTTAGTGATGAAGTGTCGGAAAATATGACGCTGTCTGCGTGGGGACTTCCGATTATTTCCGGTGGCCGTGTGGTTCGAACTGTACTGGTTTTGACCGATGTGACAGCCATTCGCGAAAAAGAACGACAAATTTTGGTGAAAGATTCGGTGATTAAAGAAATTCATCATCGAGTGAAAAATAGTTTGAATACCATTGCCGGTATGCTTCGCATGCAGGCGCGGCGGGCCAAAGATGAAGATACGAAAGATGCTTTGAAGCGGGCGGTAAGCCGTATTTTGGGTATTTCTCAGATTCATGATATCCTAGCGAACCAGAGCGGGGACAAAATCGACATGGATTTGCTGCTCGATAAAATTTGCAAATTGTCCATCGATAGTTTGACCCTTTGTCCGGTTGATGTGGTGCGGGAAAAAGGAAATATGCCGCTCATCGTCAATTCAGAAAAAGCGGTTCCTTTGGCGATCGCCACCAATGAATTAATTCACAACGCCATTGACCATGGGTTCAACCAGTTGGACAGAGGTACTTTGATTGTAGGCACAGCTGTGGAGGGCGGACGTCTACATGTGTATATCAAAAACAACGGACATCCATTGCCCGATGATTTTGGTACAAAAACATTTGATTTGGGACTTCAAATTGTTAGAAATTTAGCAGAAATCGAACTGAAGGGACAGTTTGAACTGAAAAATGAGGATTCTATGGTAGTGGCAGATATTTACTGCCCGTTGGCTCTGATGGAGGCATAATCATGGCAGAAAAGTATAGAATCGTCATTGCTGACGACGAAGCTCTTATATGTATGGACCTTCGAGAAATGCTGGAAGAAGCAGGACATACGGTGGTAGGCATTGGCTCTGATGGTGTCGAAGCATTGGAACTGGTGAAGGAAAAGAAGCCGGACTTGGTGATCATGGATGTCAAAATGCCAAGACTGGATGGAATCCAGGCTGCGAAAATGATTGCTCATGAAAATATCGCACCGGTGGTCCTTTTGACCGCCTTTGGTGATGAAGACATCATCGAAAAAGCCAAGAAGTCCATGGTCTTTGGATATGTAATGAAACCGGTGGATGAGAGGAACCTATTTCCTGCCATTCAGATTGCGGTGGGACAGTATCGGCAAAAACGAGAAATCGTCAGCCGAGTCAATACCATGGAACGAGAAATGGCTGCCCGAAAAATCACCGACCGTGCTAAGGGACTTTTGATGGATTATTACCATATTTCCGAAGAAGACGCCTATCGCCGGATGCAGCAGACCAGCATGAAACGAGGCATCCCCTTGGCTGAAGTGGCCCAGCGGGTGGTCAAGGAGATTATGGCGAGGAAGAATAAATAGCGGTTTTCTCGTTTTTGCTGAAAAGTGCGTAATGCGTGGTGCGTAATGCGTAATGAAGGTGGCGGCGCATAAAATTGGGAAGCGCCGCAGGGATTATTTCAAGTTTCCTAATCCCTAGGGCCTAGCGCCTAATCCCTTTTATATAAAAAGAGGGTATTGGGGCGCTTTATAAATTCATGCGCCCCTTCCACCGCTACGCACTACGCATTACGCACTTCGCACTATGCTAGAAGTATTTATTTCATAGAGTACAAACAGGAGGAATCATCATGAAGTACACATTTTTTGGACATGCATGTTTCAGAATTGATACCGGTAATGAAAAGCTTCTTTTTGATCCGTTTTTGACAGGAAATAGCGAAGCTACCATTGCCTCGGATAAGGTGAAGTGTGATTATATTCTCCTGTCCCATGCCCATGGCGACCATTTCGGCGATGCAGTGACCATTGCCCAGCGGACAGGGGCGAAGGTGATTGCCATTCCGGAAGTGTTGGGGCTATTTCCAAAGACCGTGGTGAATGTACAGCCTATGAACTTGGGCGGTCAGTACCACGCTGATTTCGGTACTGTGAAAATGGTGGTGGCTCTCCACAGTGCTGGCGTGGCTGGCGGGGTGCCCTGCGGCTTTGTGATTCAGTTCAAAACAGGCCCGACGGTATACTACTCCGGAGATACGGCTCTCTTCAGTGATATGAAACTCTTTGGCGAACTCTATGATATCGACTATGCGATTCTGCCTATTGGCGATAACTATACCATGGGACCCGACGATGCTCTCATGGCAGCGAAATTCTTAAAAGCCAAGCACGTGATTCCGCTTCATTACAACACCTGGCCGGTGATTGAACAGGACCCAGATGCCTTTAAGGCCGCAGCGGAAGAACAAGATATAGACGTCACCGTGGTTCATCCCGGCGAATCGATTGAACTGTAATGCAGTGGGAAATGGTGACTGGTGACTGGGAAAACGCGATTCCAGTCACTAGTCACCAGTCTACCAGTCACTTCTAACTACTCACTTCTCACTGAATTTTAGGAGGTTTTTATGGCAACGAATAAAGAAGATAAAAATCCAGCATTGGATAGAAAAAAAGCATTGGAAAATGCAATGAAACAGATCACCAAGGAATTTGGTGCTGGTTCCATTATGCGATTGGGCGAAATGGGAGATAAGCTGGACATCGAAGTCATCCCGACCGGTTCTCTGGCGTTGGATATTGCAGTCGGTGTCGGCGGATATCCTAGAGGCCGCGTGATTGAAATTTATGGCCCAGAATCTTCTGGTAAAACCACCTTGGCACTCCACGCCATTGCAGAAGCACAGAAATTGGGCGGCGTCACCGCATTCATCGATGCGGAACATGCCTTGGATCCCATGTATGCCCATCATCTGGGGGTCAATACCAAAGACCTGTTGATTTCTCAGCCAGATAGCGGTGAACAGGCTCTGTCCATTTGTGAATCTTTAGTACGAAGCGGTGCGGTGGATATGATTGTCATCGACTCCGTGGCCGCTTTGGTTCCGAAGCAGGAAATTGAAGGGGATATCAGTGACCAGTCCGTAGGGCTTCAGGCACGCCTCATGAGTAAAGCCCTTCGTAAGCTCACCGGTATCATCAGCAAATCTAGAACCATTGTGATTTTCATCAACCAGCTCCGTGAAAAAGTGGGCGTTATGTTTGGCAATCCAGAAACCACCACCGGCGGCCGGGCACTGAAATTCTATTCCTCTATGCGTATTGAAATCAGAAAAGCCGAAGCCATTAAGAACGGCAATGAAGTAATTGGTAACCGCACCAGAGCGAAAGTGGTGAAAAACAAAGTGGCCCCGCCATTCAAAGTGGCTGAATTTGATATCATGTATGGTGAAGGAATTTCCAAAGAAGGAACCCTTCTGGATATTGCGGTCAATATGGAAATCATCCAGAAGAGCGGTGCTTGGTATTCCTACAAAGGAAGCCGCATCAGCCAGGGCCGTGAAGCAGCTAAGAAGTATTTGAGAGAACATCCAGAGGTAGAAGCAGAAATTGATAAGATTATTCGCGACACCTTGGTGGTAGAACCGGATCATTTCGAAGATGGCGTATTATCGGAACAGACAGAACAAGAAAAGCCAGCAGAAGAATAATCGCACTGCCTACGAAGCGGCCCTGCATCTGCTGAACTATCGAGAACAGAGCGAAAAAGAACTAGTGCGGAAACTGAAAGACCGGGAGTATACCCAAGAGGAAATTGAGGCCGCTCTGGTAAAGCTGAAACATTACCATTTCATCGACGATGAGTCCATGGCAGAAGACCTTTTTGAAGACTATCGGAAACGTGGTATCTATGGCGATGCTTACATTCATCAGAAGATGAAACAAAAGGGCCTTTTCACGAACCAGCACATTCCTCCGGAAGAAGAAATCGAAAATGCAGCGTCCCTTCTGCGACGAAAAGCAGAAATCACACCGAAACTTCTCACCGACTATAGAAAAGCGGCGGCCTTTTTGCTCCGTCGTGGATTTTCTCACAGCACCATCATTTCTGCTTTGCGAGAATTTGACTTTTGCGAAATAGATGAAGAATAAATTTGACTAATTGTATATTTGTATCAATAAAAAAAGCATCCGTTGCGGGTGCTTTTTTTATTGCGGCATAAAAATTTTTGAGGCAGTTGGCAAGTATCGGCTACTGATTACAGGTTACTCAGGTTGCTCAAGTTTCTCAGGTTTCTCGATCGCAATGATGAACGCTAGCAAAATCGGTATACTGATTAGCAAACTACATGACTGTGTCATTTCCATAAATCCCAATTAGCTTATGACGTTAAATATGATAGGTAAGCGTCGATCGGCAAATTTAAGAAACCTGAGAAACTTGAGTGACCTGAGCAACCTGTAAATATTAGCGGAGTGAAGCCAACTAACTTCTAATCTATATGGCATAATTAGAATTGTAAAATAAGTTTTAAAAAACTTTTGATTTTACTATTGACTATTTGACTAATATGCGTATAATAGTAAATAGAAATGAGGTAAACAATGAAAGGAGCCTCAGGAAAAGGTAATGACAGGTAGCTAAGGTTACTCAGGGAGCTCAGGTTCCTCAAATGAATCGAAAGACGCTAGCGTTAATCAGCACATTTGAGAAACTTGAGAAACCTAAGAAACCTAAGAAACCTAAGAAACCTAAGAAACTTGAGTAACCTGCAACGAGTAAGAATTTATCGAACCTATTTCTTACCGTGAAAAGCAAAAGTGAAGGAGAGTGGCATATCAAATGAATACGACCATATTATCAGATAGAATTGAAGAGTTCATTTTGAACTTATTGAAGCAGCAGTCTTCTGACGAGTTGCTTTTGAAGCGAAGAGACGTAGCCAATCAATTAGAATGTGCGCCATCCCAAGTGACCTATGTGATCAATACGAGATTTTCTCCCGATGACCGGTTTGAGGTGGAGTCCCGAAGAGGTAGCGGCGGATTTATTCGTATCGCTCTTCGCCATGTGGATCCGCCGAAGCTTCCTTCTTACCAGGAAACGGTACAGAAAGCCATAGAAAGTGAATCCGCCCAAGCACAGCGAAAGAATCCAAATTCCATCGAAGCCATAGAGAAGAGTTTGGATGGCTATTTCCAAATGCTTCTGGATTATGACATTATGTCGAAACGAGAATATCGCATGGTGTGTCATATGATTCATACCATGCTGGAGTATTGCCCTGAGGCGCACCGGCGAGACGCGGTGAAAACCATGCTCCGGCGCATCGAATGGGTATTGAAAGGAGAATAAAAATGCTTTGTGATCGTTGTCATGGAAGAGAAGCTGTGGTCCATGTGACACAGATCATCAATGGACACAGAACAGAGCTTCATCTTTGCGAAGAATGTGCAAGGAAAGAACGGGGAGTGCATCGCTCTTTCGGCACCTTCGGACCTCATATGTTTAGAAGTCCCTTAGAGAGTTTCTTTGAAGGCCGTATGCCTTCTTTCTTTGGTCGTTCTCCTATAGAAATAGAAGCCATGCCCGAAGAAAGAGAGGAGCCTATGTTTTCTGAAGGTCTCCGGAGAAGCCCCGAAAGCTATGAAGCGTTCCGCGAAAAGATTCGTCCCGCTTTTTCTCATGGAGAGAAGTCGGCGGTTCCTAAAAAGGAAGTGACCATAGAAACGGAAAACACCGCTAAACCTGCGGTGGATCCGGAGCTGGAAAAATTGCAAAAAGCAATGAAATCCGCTATCGCCCGGGAAGATTATGAGCAGGCTGCTCATATCCGGGATGAAATGAAAAAGTTAGAAAAATGATTTTAGTAGCTAGAAATTAGTAGCTAGGCCCTAGGAATTAGGAAGCTGATTTCAAATACCTAGTCACCAGTCACTAGTCACGAGTTACTAGAAAACCCCTAAAGGAGGGATTACTATGGAAGATAGATATACCGATGGCGTGAAAAACGCTTGGAAATTTGCTACCCAGGAAGCACAGAAACTGGGCAGTGATTATGTGGGCACCGAGCACCTGCTGCTGGGGATTGCCCATGAAAAAGATACCGCTGGTGGTAAAATTTTGAACTCGTTGGGGATTACCGTTGAATCGGTAGAACCCTTACTGGAAGGGCAGAGCCAGAGCAGCTTCTTTGGCTCCGGAGAGATGTATGTGGCTCCGCGGACCAAGAGAGTATTGGAAATGGCTGTACAGGAAGCCAATGAATTGGGCAATTCCTATGTGGGCACAGAGCACTTGCTGCTGGCCATTCTCCGCGAAGGCAGCGGGCTGGCTATGCAGATCTTGCAGCACTTTGATGTGACCCAGGAAAAATTGCAGAAAGCCTTTGAACAGTATATTTCCGAAGATGGAAAATCCTCTGGCAGTGCCAACTTGGGTGAAATGGGAGATTTTGCCATCGACCTTAATGAAAAAGCAAAGCAGGGTAAAATTGACCCCGTCATTGGCAGAAAAGAAGAAATCAACCGGGTGGTACAGATTCTGTCCCGTCGAAACAAGAACAACCCAGTCCTCATTGGTGAACCTGGTGTCGGTAAAACTGCCATTGCTGAAGGTTTGGCACAGCGTATCGTTAACAACGACGTACCGGAAATTCTGAAGAACTGTCACATTATTTCCTTGAATATGTCCTCTGTGGTGGCCGGTACCAAGTACAGAGGGGAATTTGAAGAACGACTGAAAAAAGTCATTGACGAAGTGAAGAAACATAAAGATTGGATTCTCTTTGTAGATGAACTTCACACCCTGGTGGGCGCTGGCTCTACCGAAGGTTCCATGGATGCAGCAAACATCATGAAACCAGCCCTGGCTAGAGGGGAACTTCGCTGCATCGGTGCTACCACTTTGAAAGAATATAAGAAATACATCGAAAAAGATGCTGCTTTGGAACGTCGTTTCCAGCCGGTCAAAGTGGGCGAACCGACGCCGAAAGATACCTTGGAAATCCTGAAAGGGCTGCGGGATCGCTATGAAGCCTTCCACAAAGCAAAAATCACCGATGAAGCTTTGAAAGCTGCTGTGGATTTGTCTGGTCGGTACATTACAGACCGTTTCCAGCCAGATAAAGCCATCGATGTCATCGATGAAGCCGCTGCCAAAGTGCGTTTGGAAGCTTCCTCTACCCCAGATGGACTGAAAAAGAAAGAAGAAGAACTGGCTTCGATTCTGAAAGAAAAAGAAGCCGCTGTGTCTACCCAGGACTTTGAAAAAGCCGCCCAATATCGGGATCAAGCAAAGAAAATCGAAGGCGAAATTGCCCAGATGAAGAATGCCTGGAAGAGTGGTGACCATGACCATCTGACTGTTAACGAAGAAGATGTGGCTGAAGTGGTCTCCAAATGGACCGGCGTTCCGCTGCAGAATCTGAAACAGAGCGACTCCGCTCGTCTCATGCATCTGGAAGATGAACTCCATAAGAGAGTGGTCGGTCAAGAAGACGCTGTCCATGCGGTGGCTACGGCTATTCGTCGGGCAAGAGCAGGCATGAAAGACCCGAAACGTCCGATTGGCTCCTTCCTCTTCTTGGGTTCCACTGGGGTTGGTAAAACCGAACTGGCTAGAGCTCTCGCTGAATGCATGTTTGGTAGCGAGAAGAACATGATTCGTTTCGATATGTCGGAATACATGGAGAAACATGAAGTATCTCGTCTGGTTGGGGCACCTCCAGGATACGTCGGTTACGAAGAAGGCGGTCAGCTGACTGATGCCGTTCGTAAGACTCCATACAGCGTCATCCTCTTCGATGAAGTGGAAAAAGCTCATATGGACTTCTTCAATATCCTGCTGCAGGTATTGGACGATGGTCGTTTGACCGATGGCCAGGGCCGTACCGTAGACTTCACCAACTGTGTCATCATTATGACCAGTAACTTAGGATCCAACTTCCTGAAAGGGAAGATGGGCAAACTAGGCTTCTCCACCGATGAAAAAGGTGAAAAGAAAGAAACCTTCGAAGATGTGAAGAAACTTATGCTGGATGAAGTGAAACACACCTTCCGTCCAGAATTCATCAACCGTATCGATGAAATCATCGTATTCCATCCACTGACCCAGGACAACCTGGCTTCTATCGTCAACTTGATGCTGGACAAAGTGGCTGGCAAACTGGAACACTTCCATGTTAAACTGGATGTATCCGATGCTGCCAAGAAGATTCTTATCGAC
>DBLC01000102.1:8035-8962 GCA_002297935.1 Dialister sp. UBA734 | reverse complement strand
CATATTTCGCTTAACTTAACACCATTGCCCGGCAGGGGAGCCAAGACGCTATCACTGATTTCGCTAGAACTCCTTAGTCCCTAATCCCTAGGGCCTAGCCACTAATCCCTAATTCCTTCCCAGTCACCAGTCACGAGTCACCAGTCTACCAAACAATAAAAAATGCGGCGCTTTATAAGCTGTGCGCCGCTAAGTAAGTTTACACCTTATTTATCGCCCCCATTGGGGGAGATGCCGAAGGCAGAGGGGGCAGCTCTAGCGGGATAGATACAAATGTTATTCTATCCTTAGTGGGACTAATACCATTTCTCACTTCTCACTTCTCACTGCTTTTCCCAATGATTTCCATCACATCATCCAAATCCTCACAGAAATGAATATTCCCCCAATCGCCTTTTTCAATGAACCCAGCGTCTCGCCAGGCTTCCATTTGTTTCTGTAGTCCATCGTAAATGCCATCGATGTTGACGATGAGAATCGGTGGCTGGTGGTCTTTGCTTCCGTAGATGTGGTACTGGTTGGCCGTGTCGGCCAGTTCTTCTAAGGTGCCGAAGCCGCCGGGGAGGATGAGGAAGGCGTCGCCCATTTGAATCATCTTTTGCTTGCGGATGGTCATATTTTCCACTTCAATCAATTCGGTGATGCCTCGATGGGCCTGTTCTTTTGCAATGAACACTTCTGGAATGACCCCGGTCACTTTACCGCCGGCCGCCATGGCCGCATCGGCACAGATACCCATGAGTCCCACGGTGCCGCCGCCGTAAATCATATGAAATCCACCTTTTCCCAGTGCTTCCCCCAGCCGCCCCGCAAAGGACGCATAGGCCGGATTGTTTCCGAAATGGGAACCGCAATAGACAACGATGTGGTTGTACATGAAAACACCTCTCTCTTTTGAAATGCGTAATGCGAAGTGCGTAATGGTGG
>DBLC01000102.1:0-8023 GCA_002297935.1 Dialister sp. UBA734 | reverse complement strand
AATACCCCTTTTTATAAAAAATCAGCGAGCATATAGAAATGAACTGTGTAGCAAATGAATAAAACCATGTAAAAGTAATTCGATGCGCTCGCTGGCCTTCATTACGCACTACGCATTACGCACTACGCACTTTTATCCAAGCAGCAGTTTCCTCAAATCCCCTACGGTGTCCACCACCCAAGTAGCGCCGTGGGCTTCCAATTCTTCCCTGGTGCCGTAGCCGAAGGTGACGCCTACGCAGGGGAGGTGGTTGTCTTTGGCACCGTCTACGTCATAGCCGGTATCGCCGATCATTAGGGTGTGGCCGGTGAAGTCTTTTCTGGAAAAGCCTTTGTCTTCCAATTCGCGAAGGGCTTTTTGGATGATTCTTGTTTTCTGGTTCTGGCTGGCTTTTTTATTCAACTCGTCCGCCGCATTGCTGCCGCAGATGACGTGGAAATAGGAGGTGAAACCGAAATGGTCGATGATGCGCTTCACAAATGGTTCCGGTTTGCTGGAAGCCACCGCCAGGATGTAGCCCTTTTCTTTCGCTTCTTTGAGAAGGTCGCCTATGCCTTCGTAGGCTTCGCATTCAAAAATGCCTTCTGTTTCATACAATTCTCTGAACTTGGTCACCGCCACGCGGATATCTTCATCGCTCATGTGGTACAGCTTTCGCATCTGTACATTCAGCGGCGGGCCAATAAAGGTCCGGAGCACCGCCGGATCGGTTTCATCAATGCCTACAGCGTGGAGGCCATACTGCACAGACCGGATGATGCCCGGTGCCGATTCGGAAATGGTGCCGTCCAGATCGAAGAGAAGGTATTGGTATGTCATATATCATGCCTTTCGTTTAATAAAATGGTGACTCGTGACTAGTGACTAGTGACTGGGAAAGAAGCGATACTACCTGCTGCGTCACAGCAACTAGCTCTTAGCTGCTAGCTACTAGCCGGCTAGCAGCCAGAAGCTAATAGCTAGCAGCTGTGACACCTAAGGAAATAGAGATATACCCCTGTTTGAAACGAATCAACGCTTTTCTGGACGCCTACATTAATAATCTCACTAGCCAGTGCGGGCTATCCCCCCTGCCCCCCTTTCAGCGAAAGGGGGTAACCGCTGATACATCTACCGCTAGACATTCAAAGTCCCTAATCCCTAGGGCCTAATCCCTAATCCCTTTTCGAGTCACCAGTCTACCAGTCACGAGTCACCATAAGATCATTTTGCCCCCTGTAGTATCTCCTTCAGGTACTCGTTCTTTTCTTTTTTCTCGTCCACGTTGTCCAAAAGGAGGTCTACGTAGCGGGAGAGGGTTTCGGCGTCGGTGTAGCCGGAAATGAAGGAATTGGCTTTATTGCTTTCCAGAATGATCGGAAATTCCACGGCTGAGAAGAGCTGCATGGCTTTCAGTTCCAGGTCTTTTTCGTCCGTATAGCCGGTGATTTCTGCCACGTTGCGAATCACTTTTTCCCAGCACTGGCTATGGAGCAGGGACAGATAAATGAAATAGGTGTCCTTCGCATCTTCGCTGGAAGGGTTGGAGATGGACCGAAAGAGCGCCGGATGCTGCCGGGCCAGTTGGAAGTAGGAAATAATGTATTTCTTCAGTCGTTCTTTGGCCGGAAGGCGCATGTCATCCAGGTAGGCCACAATATTTTCCAAGTTCCCCATCATGTATTCCAAAGCGGCACCAATCAGTTCTTCTTTGGATCCGAAGTAGTAGCGGACGGAAGCGATATTTACCCCCGCCTGTTTGGCAATGGTGCGGACCGTGGCTTTTTTGAATCCCTGCTGCTGCAGGATATGCACCGTAGTTTCAATCATTTTTTCCCGTACTTTTTCCCCTTTTCCGGTTAGTTTTCTGCTCATAATTTTTGATTTCCCTTCTTTGATTTGAGGTAGATGGTAATTCATTCGCTTTTGCTGAAATAGTGCGTAGTGCGTAATGCGTAGTGCATAATGGTGGAAGGTGCGCACAAAATTTGGAAGCGCCCCAATACCCCTTTTTCTACACGGATGTTACGATAAACGAAATAGGCGATGATTTATTTTATCATACAGGTTCTTAAGGTTCTAAGGGTTCTAAGGTTGCTCGAATGTGCAAAGTGACGCTCGAGTAACATTGGATGCAAAGGTTATGATTCTGCTGATTGCTTTTGCGAAACATCTCGTATCACCACAAGTGACAAGGTTATAAGGGTTATAAAAGGTTATGAGAATACCGCAGACACATAACCCTTTATACCCTTTTTAACCCTATCGCTCACCCTTTACAGGTTCCCTGTTAGAAATAGCATGTATGGTAAAATAATAACCTTTCCATGAAATATAACTCTTATAAATTCAAAGTCTATTCCCTAATCCCTAGGGCCTAGCTACTAGCCACCAGTCACTAGTCACCAGTCACCCAATATTACAACTTCACGTGAATCGCATGGGTGGTCCCATGGAAATAGTTTTCCTGCGGGACGTCTTGTTTTTCTGTCAGTGCATTCATCATCAGTTTCAGTCGGTTGGCCTGGTTCACTTCGCTGGCGCTGGCGTCGCAGTCGAGGGCCAGGAAGACCGCTTCGGGATAAGCGCTGTGCAGTTTATGCACCATGCCTTCGCCGGTGATGTGGTTCGGCAGGCAGGCGAATGGCTGCAGGCACACCACGCCGCGGCATTCGTGATAGAGAAGGTCGATCATGTCGGCGGTGAGGAACCAGCCTTCACCGGCTCTATTTCCTAAGGACAAATACTGCGAAGCCCGCTTGGCCAGTTTTTCAATGCTGGTGATTTCATGGAACCGTTTGGAGTTTTTCAATGCCTTTTCCAAAGGTTTCCGATACCATTCCAACAAGTACCGAGAGAAGAGGCCTTTCAGGTCGTCTTTCATGGTGCCATCCATGTGGGTTCTTTGGAAATGGGCATCCAGGGAACCGTAGAGGAAGAAGTCCAACATGCCGCTGGTTTCTGCTTCGCCGCCGTTGGCTTCGATGGCCCGGACGATGTCGTTGCTGGCGATGGGGCTGAATTTGACGTATATTTCTCCAACGATGCCGATTCTTGGCCGCCGGGGCATATCGTTTAGCGGCAGGCGATCGAAGTCTTTCACCAGGCTTGCCATGTTCTTGCGATACTGGTGCATCGATTCTCCATGAAGGATGGATTCGCAGCATTTCTTTTGCCAATTCTTATATAGAGACTCCGCGCTGCCGGGCACTTTTTCATAGGGCCGGGTCCGATAGAGGCACTGCTGCAGCGCATCGCCGTACACCACCGCCTGAATGAGGCGAATCCCCAATTTCAAAGAGAAATGGAAACCCGGCTGGGGTTCAAACCCATGGGTGTTCAAGGAAATCACCGGAATCTGAGACAATCCCGCTTCGTCCAAGGCTTTGTGAAGGAAGCCGATGTAGTTGGACGCCCGGCACATGCCGCCGGTCTGGGACAGCATGACCGCCACTTTATTCAAATCGTATTGGCCGGATTCCAAGGCCCGCATGAGGGAACCGATGGTAATGATGGCCGGGTAGCACGCATCGTTGTTCACGCAGGACAGCCCTTTGTCGATGTCTTCATGAATCGGCGGCAGCACTTTCACATGGTACCCTACGCTACGGGCGGCCGCTTCCACCAATGGGAAATGAATGGGCGACATTTCCGGTGCCAAAATGGTGAAGTCGGACTTCATGTCTTCGGTGAATTGGGCTTTCGGATACTGAATCGGTTCGGCCTTTGTATTTTCTTCCAGCCGTTCCTGGATGGCCGCTTTGAGAGAACGGAGGCGGATACGAACGGCGCCTAAGTTCAAACTCTGGTCAATCTTCAGACAGGTGTAGAGACGATTCCGTTTCGTCATGATTTCCTGCACCTGATCGGTTACCACCGCATCGAGACCGCAGCCGAAGGAATTGAGTTCCACCAATTCCAAATGGTTGTGACGGGTCACGTAATCGGCGGCTTTGTAGAGACGGCTGTGCCAAGTCCACTGGTTCATCACCCGCAGACTGGGGAATTCGCCGCCCACCATGGCAATCCCATCTTCCGATAGCACCGCCATGCCCAGCTGGTTCATCAGGTCCGGGATGGAATGATTCACCGCCGGATCCACATGGTAAGGACGACCGGCCAAGACGATACCGATGAGATGTTTCTCTTTGATTTCTTCCAAAATCCGTTTCGTTTCTGTGTAGAGAGATTTCTTGTACTCCCGTTCCGCCGCCTGTCCAGCATACATGGCGGACTGAATCTCCGAACCGGAAATTCCCATGGTATGAAAGACTTTTTTCAGTTCCCGATGGAGTGCTTTCGGCGCATGGAGCGGCAGGAAGGGATGGAGCAATTTCACGTTGTACTTGGACAGCACTTCGTCCATATTGGCTTCGATATTTTCCGGATAGGATGCCACCATGGGGCAGTTGTAACTATTGGTACTTCCTTCATTGGGCCCCTTGTCAATGCAAGGATACCAAATGAAATCTGGATGGTGTTTCGCCAAGTCTGCCACATGGGCATGGGCCAGTTTGGCAGGGAAACATTCCGAATAAGATGGGATGGTTTCCATGGCTTCGGTGGGAATTTCCCGAAGCTGTTCGCTGGAGGTCACCACCCGATAGCCCAATTTTCCAAAGAACGCATGCCAATAGGGGAAATCTTCGTACATGTTCAGCACCCGGGGAATCCCTACGGTGCCACGAACCGCCTGTTTCGGCGACAGCGGCCGACGATGCCAGATTTGATCATATTTCCACCGGTAAATATTGGGCAGTGTAGAATGAGGCGCACTCTTGCCGGTCAGCATCAGTGCTGCCCCGCGTTCGCATCGGTTGCCGGACACGAAAGCGCGGCCATCGTTGAACCGAGTGAGAGTAATCATACAATGGTTGCCGCAGCCAGGGCACCGTTTCATTTCATTGGTATAGGACAGGGCCTTCAATTTCTCCGGTGTCACCAAAGTGGACACGTGGCCTTCGGGACATTTATCCCGGGTGATGAGAGCAATCCCATAAGCCCCCATGAGGCCTGCCACATCGGGACGAATCACCTGGCAGCCCAAGAGTTTTTCCAGTGCCCGAAGCACCGCATCATTGTAGAACGTGCCGCCCTGCACCACCACTTTATTTCCTAAATCCGATGCCTTGCGGAGACGAATCACTTTGTACAGCGCATTTTTGATGACCGAATAAGACAAGCCTGCCGAAATATCTGCCACAGAAACCCCATTCTTCTGGGCTTCCCGCACGCGGGAATTCATGAATACCGTGCAGCGGGACCCCAAATCCACCGGGTGCTTTGCCGACAGAGCCATTTTCGCAAAGGTCTTAATGTCCAGTCCCAGCGACTGGGCAAAGGTATCCAAGAAGGACCCGCAGCCAGACGAGCAGGCTTCGTTCAGGAGAATATCATCGACAGCGCCGTCTTTGATGCGGCAGCATTTCATGTCCTGTCCACCAATATCCAAAATGGTGGTCACGTCAGGCAGGAAATGCTTCGCCCCCCGATAGTGCGCCATGGTTTCCACTTCGCCCACATCGGTTTCCAAAGCCCGTTTGATCAGTTCTTCGCCGTAACCGGTGACCCCAGCGCCGCAAATGGTCACCCCGTCGGGCAGCTTTTCATACAAATCGGACAGAATCTTCCGTGCCCCAGCCAAAGGCGTTCCTTTGTTGCTGTCGTAATATTCGTAGAGAATCCGATTGTCCTTGTCCAGCAGCACCGCTTTGATGGTGGTAGACCCCGCATCGATGCCAAGCCACACCGGTCCTTGGGCTTTGGAAATATCTCCTCTGGGCGCATGGAACTTGCTGTGCCGTTCTTGGAAAGCCTGGTACTCTTCCTCATTGGCAAACAGCGGCGGCAGCGTCTTGGCGACGCCCAAGTCCACCTCTTTTTCCTGTTCTACCTTGGACAGCCAATTTTCCAAATCCATAGGCTTATCATGCATAGCAGAAACAGCGGCCCCGATGGCTACGTACAATTCCCCATGGTTCGGCACAATCATATCTTCGTCGGCAATATGAAGCGTTTCCTGGAACCGTTTCCGCAGCATCGGCTGGAACGTCAAAGGTCCCCCCAAAAAGGCCACCTTCCCATGAATTGGACGACCGCAAGTCAGACCGGAAATGGTCTGATTCACCACCGACTGGAACACCGACAAAGCAATATCTTCGTGAGATGTGCCTTCATTGAGCAATGCCTGGATATCGGTCTTGGCAAATACCCCGCAGCGAGACGCAATGGGATAGACCTGTTTCGCCTTTTCCGCCAATTTTCCCATGCCAGCGGCATCGACGGAAAGAAGGGACGCCATGCGATCGATGAAAGCCCCGGTGCCCCCAGCGCAAGCCCCATTCATGCGCTGGTCCACCCCATTTCGCAGGTAGGTAATCTTTTCATCTTCGCCGCCCAATTCAATGATCACATCAGTCTCAGGATGGAAAGTCTTGACCGCCTTGGTTTCTGCCAATATTTCCTGACAAAACGGCAATCCCATCAGCTTCGCCAGCCCCATACCGCCACTGCCCGAAATGGACGCAGTGATGCGGTACCCGGAAAACTCCTTCGCCAGCTCTTTCAAAAGCGACATCGTAGCCTTTCTGATATCCGACATATGCCGCTGGTATCGCCCAAAAAGAAGCTTCATATAGGGCGACAAAGCCACTACCTTCACTGTGGTAGAGCCTACATCGATTCCGACATGAATCACTGGTTTCATGAAAAACAACCTCCTGACCATACAAGTATTGGATAAGTTGCTCAAGTAACTCAAGTTTCTCAGGTTACTCAAGTTTCTCAAGTTTCTCAAGTTTCTCAGGGTTCTTAGGGTTCTTAAATGTGCCAACTAACGCTAGTGGCATCCTCTCATGCGAGAAACCTAAGAATCTTTAGTACCCTCAGAACCTTTGTATTAGTGGAAATATGAACCAACAACAAACAACAGACAACCAACAACACGTCCCGTTTATTCCAATACCTTGTATGCAATGATTTAGCATAATCCTATTCTAACATTATTCAACAAATCTCTCAATCCGTAAGGTTTAAAACAACCGTTTACATTCATACATATTTCGCTGAAAAAGGAAATCCATTCATAGAAATCATAGGGGACTATGTTTGGTAGCTGATGACTGGTGACTGGAAAATGTGCCTCTAGCGAAAATCGTCATGGGGCCGGTCGTATTTGTGCGAAATGGGATAGTAGATATAAATTGATTTGGATCCCTGAGTGGAGAAATCTCGCAGCACCAGCGGTAAGGGCTAGATGACACATGTCACAGCAGCTCGCTAGAGCTGCTCATCTCGCTCCGCTCGATATACCGTCTCACCGTTACGATTTGAAGCAGAAAGCCCTTCCCGCTGGTGCTGAGAGATTTCTCCACTCTCCTACACATCCAGTTTCATAACTTTCTCAACAACTAGCACAAATACGACCGGTCGAAATGACGGTACGATGAAATCTTGATGTCTATTAGACATTTAACAGGCTAGAAAGTAAATTAACGAGTAGTCACAAATATAAAAAGGGTATTGGGGCCCTATATGAATTGTGGGCCCCTTCCACCACTCCGCACTACGCACTGCTTTTACAAGCACAAAAAGCACACCCTCTTGTAAAAGAAGATGTGCTTTTCTATTTCTTATGAAATTGCCTTTCGGCCAATTCTCCTTTCCATGGAAAGGAGAGGGATGAACGGGCAAGAAAAATGAATCATTACCATGGTAATGGGATTTTTGAAAAGGTTATTATTCCGCTGAACCGGTCAGAGACTATAAGCATATGACCGCTAACATCAAGGTTATACAGGTTATATAGGGTTATGTGACTCCGCCGGCCTCACATAACCCTGTATACCCTTTTTAACCTTTATGATGGTGATATATTGCCTTAAAGCATCCATCGAAATCAGTAGAATTATAACCCTTTTTTAGATACTAGTCACCATACTGCCTACAGCAAACTGCCAACTAAGTATGCCCTGTTGCAACGGAAGCCCGGTGGTTACGTGTCATGCTTGGGATGAGGCCAAGGTGAATGCGGCACCACGCAGCT
>DBLC01000176.1:25013-84947 GCA_002297935.1 Dialister sp. UBA734 | reverse complement strand
ATAGCTCGCTATTCGCGGATTTCCTTTCCTCGCTTTGAATAAAAATTCAAGAATAATTTCAAACCATGATTAAATCAGTGTTTCCCTAGTGAGTCATAGCGATGTATTGGATGGTAAAAAGTTTTGTCTCCAAGAAAATCGTAAGATTTTCAATGAACCTTCAGGACCGTCAGAACCTTCAGAACCCTTAGAACCTTTGCCACAAAATCCAAACAACCAACAACTAACAACCAACAACTAACAACCAACAACTAACAACAACCCATCATTCAATCAGGAGAATCTATGAAGGAAGATAAATTACAAACCATAAAAGAAGACCGGCGGTTGCTTCCCTATGTGCCTGATGTGACCGGTCGGCGCACCAATATGGATCGCCGGCAGGGGAGGGAAGCGGACAAAAAGCAAAGAGAAGTAGACTTTGAGACTTACGTAGCCAGTGCAGAGGCGGGGCGGCGTTTCAAAGTCCACATTCCTGTGCGCTTGGTCTACAAAGAAAAGGGAAAGAAAAAGGAATGCAAAGGAACGTGTCTGGATATTTCTTCTACAGGCATGCTCTTTGTGATGGATGGCAAAACGAGTTCCATCGATGAAATCAGCGACGTGACCTTGTATTTCACCATTGCTCCCGGCGAAATGCCGGAAGGATATGAAATGAAAGTGAAAGGACTTCCGGCCGAAGTGGTGCGAAGTTTTCAAAAAGAAGGATGTCCCGCCCTGGGGATTCATTTCAAAAAATCACTTTCTGAATACTACCAGGGAAAGCGGGGCAAGTACCTGATTGCTTTGTCGGCGTTTTTCCTGCTCTGTATTTCCTTGGTCATCATTCTGATGCGTTCCGAATCGGTGATTTATTTTAAATTCAATAAATTTCTATACCTGTACAGTATCATTACGGCAGGGTTCTTATTGACCCGTTATTTCTTTGCCATTTTTTATAAACCGGTCAAGGTGGATATGCACTTTACCCCTGGGGTTTCGGTCATCATTCCTTGTTTCAATGAGGAAACGTGGATTCAGCGGACCATTTTGTCCTGTGTGAATCAGGATTATCCGCCAGATAAATTACAGGTCATTGTGGTGGATGATTGCTCCACCGACCATTCCATAGAAAAGATTCAAGAAATCATTGAAAAACTGGATGCGGACGATCCGTCAGTACACATCAAAGAACGAGTCATGTACTATAAGCAGGAGAAGAATAGCGGGAAACGCGAGGCACTGGCGAAAGGGCTGGAACTGTCCAAACATGAATTGCTGGTCTTTGTAGATTCCGATTCATTCCTGTCTCCTTATGCGATACGAAATATTGTACAGCCCTTCAAAGATACAGACATGGGCGGCGTCTGTGGTCGTACCGATGTGGCGAATACGTACACCAATTCTCTCACCAAGATGCAGGCGGTGCGTTACTATATTGCGTTCCGTATCATGAAAGCAGCCGAAGGTTTCTTTGATGCAGCAACCTGTCTGTCCGGGCCTCTTTCGTGCTATCGAAAGGATTTGGTGGAGAAATATTGCGACGCTTGGCTGCACCAAAAGTTTTTGGGACGAAAAGCTACCTTTGGGGACGATCGCAGTTTGACCAATTTCATTTTGCGTCACAACCGGACCACCTATCAGGATACGGCCATTTGTGAAACCATCGTGCCAAACCAATATAGCAGTTTCTTGAAACAGCAGATGCGTTGGAAGCGTTCCTGGCTTCGTGAATCCTTGATTGCTGCCAAGTACATGTGGAAAAAAGAACCGTTCATGGCCCTCTCTTTCTACTTCGGTCTGGTGGTTCCTATCGCCGCGCCGATCGTTGTGATTTACAATTTGATTTATATCCCTCTCATGCATCGTGTATTTCCTTCCACCTTCTTGATTGGCATGGCCCTTATGGCATTGCTGATGAGTATGGCCCAGCTTTTCCTGCGGAAAAGTTCCACTTGGGTCTTTGGTATCTGGTTTTGCTTGTACTATGAAGCGGTGTTACTTTGGCAGATGCCAGTGGCATGGTTTACGTTTTGGAAAGATACCTGGGGCACTCGTATGACCGCATCGGATGTACGTGAAGCAGAAAAGAAAAAAGCCAAATTGGCTGAAAAGGCAGCGAAGAAAGCAGGTGGTCACCAATGACACTGGGCGATATAGCTTATTCCAAAAGAAAGAATCGAATCAAATGCATCCGTACTATTTTTGAATGCATCGCTGTCCTACTCATTGTATGGACCCTGTGGGAACTGTTTTTTCATACCAAAGTCTACGAGCCTTATGATAAAGACCAGGTGAGTGCTTCTACAGATACGGGATTTGTGGCGCTGTCCTATTTCGGCGTGGACCGTATAGGAAATACATCCACACTGATTGGAGAGAAACAACTGCGGGAACATCTCCAAGCCATGAAAGACCAGGGGTATGTGACCATCACACAAGAAGATATAGAGAACTATTATAAGGAAGGAAAGCCACTTCCGAAGAAAGCCTTGTACTTGATGTTTGAAGATGGACGGCGGGACACGGCCATTTTTGCTGATAATATTTTGGAAGGACTAAATTACAAAGGGGTCATGATGACCTATCCGGAAAAATTTGACCATCCGGACCCGAAATTTTTGAAACCTTCCGAATTGACTGATTTGACTGATTCTACCTTCTGGGAATTGGGCACCAATGGGTATCGACTGGAATACATCAACGTGTACGATCGGTATCATCATTTCATTGGTGAAGTGGACCCACTCACCTATGCGATGATGCAGCCCTATCTGGGACGAGACTACAACCATTACCTGATGGATTTCATCCGCGATAAGGACCGGATTCCGGCGGAAACCATGGACCATATGAAACGGCGTATTGGTTACGATTACGAACGGCTTCGGGATTTGTATACTGATGGGATCGGTTATGTGCCCCAGGTCCATGTGCTAATGCATGCCAACACAGGTCGCTTTGGCAATACCCCCAGTGTGTCTCGAGAAAATGAAAAGTGGATTCGCAAACTCTTTGCTATGAATTTCAATCGGGAAGGCTATTCTTTCAATAATAAAGACAGCAGCATTTACGATTTGACCCGTATGCAGCCCCAGCCGTATTGGCCGGTCAATCACTTGCTGATGCGTATCAAGTATGATACCGACCAGGATGTGACTTTTAAAACCGGCGATGAACGGATTCATGATTGGGATATCCTGAAAGGGGCGGCTCAATACAAAGAAGAAAGTGTGATTGTCACCTCTCTTCCAGAAAACCAGGGCCTCATTCGTTTGAAAAATCATACCGATGATTCCGATGTGCATATCCAGGTTCGGTTAGAAGGCAATTCCTTTGGCGGGCAGAAAGTACTCTTCCGTGGAAATAAGGATTTGGACTCCTATGTGTCGGCAGGAATTGTACATGGTCATTTAATTATGACGGAGCATATGGGAGGAAAAGATCACATCCTTTTCGATAAGAAATTGAGCCTACTAGATGGTGTAGATCCTATTTCTATAGATGAAGATAAGAAAAATGTGCAAATGGGCGTCTTGGAAGCATTGACTCGCTATGCCAATACCAAAGATAAGGCAAAAGCCTATGCAGCCAAATTAGAAAAGACGAGAGAAGAAAAGCCAAAGACTGTAGCAGAAGGGGGAGAGGCCTACGAAGCTCCTGAAAGTTTCCATGCGCGCTTGGATCGTCAGTTAGATATCAAAGCCGTAGGAAAAGATATTGCGGTCATGCTGGATGGCAAAGAAGTGGCTTCTGTAGAAACGACTTTGACTGATGGTAGCGAAATTGCTTTGTGGGCTGGCTGGGATAGTGATGCCTGGAGCCAGAGAAACTTGGCCGATGACGTGTACGATGGCGTTTTTGAACGACTCATCGTTTCCAAAGCTGACGATAGTACTGTGATTTACTCCACGGAACTCAAAGGAATGGATAAAGTGAAATTTGACGTGAAGCAGAAATGGGAATCGGTGTTGGATTTCTTCTTGACACACTTTTAAAAAAGCAGTGAGTAGTGAGAAGTTAGAAGTGAAGGTGGTGGCGCGCCATTCATATAGCGCCGCGGATTGTATGGTTGTTGGTTGTCAGTTGTTGGTTGTTGGTTTAGCCACCGTGTTCTTGTTACACATTTTGTACGAATACACAACGTCATTGGTTTAAGGGTTATGGTTTGGCGGATAAGTACAAACCCTAAACCTTAAACCTCAAACCAATAACACTATGTTTTTGTGCAGAATGTGCAGTAAGAACACGGTGTGTAAACCAACAACCAACAACCAACAACCAACAACAGACAACTAACAACATATACCCAAAGGAAAACATAATGAAACGAAAATATATACTTGGTGCGGTTCTTCTGGCGGCTTGTTTATGTACCAGTGGCTGCAAAGCAGAGGAACCGCTGGTGAGTGGCAGTCATCCACCGGTGACGCTGTCTTCTTGGGTGGTGTCCTGGGATGAGGCCAGTGGCTGGAAGGAATACCAAAAGAATAAAACTGATTGGGATAGTGTGGCGTATTTCGCAGCTACTTTTGCTGAAAATGGGAAATTACAGCTTCCCGATGGTGTAACAAGGAAGCCAAAAACCAAGGGTGCGTTTTATCTGACGTTTGTGAACGATGTGCATCCTAGCAAAGGAAAACCGATAGAAAAAGACACCGCTGTTTTGGAAAATGTGCTTGCAACGGAAGAAGCACGGCGAAATCATGCCAAAGAAATTTTGGTCATGGCAGAGCAAGTGGGGGCCGATGGCATCGAAATTGACTATGAACGGATTATGAAAGCCAATGATCCCGACTTGGCTAAGAAATTTGCCAATTTCACACAGCTTCTATTTCTGGAATCTATTCCGGCCCATAAAAAGATACGAATCATTTTGGAACCATCGATGCCCATGGATCTGCCCTATAGCAGCGGTCCAGAATATGTAGTGATGGCTTATAATTTGTATGGACTCCATAGCGGCCCCGGTCCCAAAGCGGACGGTGCTTTTATCCGAAAGACCATCAAAAAAATGGAAGCTCTTCCTGGAAAGAAAGGGCTGGCATTTTCCAATGGGGGATGCATGTGGGAAGATGCGGGGTTCTTTGGGCTCCAGAAGGGAAAGGCCAAATTCATTACTGAAGAAACGGCAGTGAAGCTAGCCAAAGACCACCAGGTACAACCGGGGCGAGACGAAGCCAGCGGGGCTCTTCATTTCTCTTATAAAGAAAAAGATCACTCTTATGAAGTGTGGTATGCCGATAAAGAAACCATGGAAGCCTGGATGACATTGGCGTCTAAAGAAGGTATTTCGTCTCTCTATATCTGGCGCCTCGGCGGTAACGTGAGTTTGAAACAGTTGGACAAGGGAAAATAGTTAACGGTTAACAGTTAACTGTTAACTGTCTACCAATCAAAAGAAGGTGATATTTTGAAGAAACAATGGATACGAATGGCACTGGCTTTGTTATTGACCGGCTTGGTGGGAAGTCCTGCTTGGGCAGCAGAAGTAACGACCACTCCTGCAGCTACTGCGGCAACGGTTACCACTAAGAAGGTCACATATAAACCAGAAGATAAAGCACGGTATGAAGCTCTTCGGGAACAAAACGCTGGTCAGCTGGCACCGAAGGAACGGTTTATTACCACCACGGCCCAGGATATTGTACTCACTTTTGGTGGACTGATCCGCCGAGAATCGGTGGACGATATGCTGGACCATTTGGATGCCGTGGATGCCAAAGGCACTTTCTTTGTGACCGAATTGGAACTGAGAAAGCACGCTGACACAGTCCGTGAGATTTTGCAGCGCGGTCATGAAATTGGCTTGGGGCTCCGCACAGGCACAGAGGGAGATTTCTATGAGACTTGTGCGCAAATTGAACGACTGCAGAAGAATATGAATCGTCTCTTCGGTGTGAAACCCACCATTGCCCGTCAAGTTTTCGGCAAAGAAATGCCAGAAGTGAACGAAGCTTGCTCGGCCATGGGCATTGAGCTGTTAGGGCAGACGGTCAATACGGTGCAGACCAAAGACAAAGAAGCCAAGACCGCGGAGGATATTTATTCTCATCTTTTCGGAAAAGCCGTTACGTCTATGGGCCGGGGGCAGATCATTTACACCCGATTGGATTTCTTAGACCATCCGTTGCTGACCGGACAGGTATTGGATTGGATTAAGAAAAACAAGATTGATAATATTTCCTATGAAACTTTTTCTGACAGTCCCGACTCTAATGCACAGAATGATTCCTTTTATCGGTTGTGCAGCGCAGGCGAGGTGTTGAAAGATACGGCCCATTATTGGACATATCCGGTATCGGAAGAATCGGTGCCCTATGCATTGCGGGTGGATACACCGACAGGCATTGATGGTACTAGAAATTTTGAACAGGAATTTCAGAAACGATATATTGGTTCGCCGAAGGTCACCGAAATTGACCGGGTGCGGGGATTTAGCCAGGCCGAACGAAATCAGATGGACAAATCCGGTGTGGTAAAGAATGTAACCGATCGGACCATTTTCTTAACCTTTGATGATTGGAGCAACGATAAATCCATCAATCATATATTGTATGTGCTTCGAAAACACCATGTGCCCGCTACCTTCTTTATCATTACTTGGAACGTGAAAAATAATCCCAATTTGCTTCGGACTATTGCAGAAGAAGGACATAACATTGCCTCTCATACCCATAGCCACCGTCCGATGGTGGCCCAAGATGCAACCTATGGCGGAAATATGGTTCCTATGACAGACGCGGAGTATGCGGAAGATGTGAAGAAAGCCTATAGGGAGTTGGTGAGCGTGGTAGGCGATGTGCAAGTGGATGGAAAACCGATGCTCACCCGTTTCATTCGACCGCCTACGCTGGCGATTAGCAAGACCGGTGTGAGAAATATTTTAAATGCCGGCTATACCTACATCGTATCTGGATATGAAAGTACCGAAGACTATGCCGCCCCATCGATGCAAGCCCTAGTAGGGGGAATGCAGCATGGCATATATGATGAAAAAGGAGAAGTCCGAAAGGGCTCCATCCTCATTATGCATATGACCGATGCAGCAAAGTATACCGCAGAAGCGTTGGATGAACTGCTGACAGTGAATGAACAGCGTGACGAGAACGACCCAAAGAAATTTAAAGTGGGTCGGCTTTCTGACTACTTGACCGATGGCTATGACCAGTCGGCGGCTCCCATGGTGGATTTTGAAAAGAAATTGGTTTATCAAGCCGCTTGCTGTCGTTGACGAGATTGATATAATAAATGCGAAGCACCTATACAAAGGAGCTTCGCATTTTTGCTATTAGTTGCGTGGTTGTTAGGATTCAAACAACCAACAACTAACAACCAACAACAAATGAGTAATTATTACTTCAGAACAGAAAGAAGATATTTTATGAAACAGTCTATAGAGGAACTGCCGGCTCTCTTTGAGTTCTTTCGTGAAATCGACAAAGAAAAATTGATTGAACGAAAGACCTACGTCACTGGGGCGGTGCGTTGGGAGAATGATGCAGAACATGCTTGGCACATGGCGATCATGACCATCCTTCTTGCAGAATACAGCAATGAACCAATCGATGTGTTGAAAACCGTGACCATGCTGCTCATTCATGACTTGGTAGAAATCGATGCCGGCGATACCTATGCCTATAGCGGCGTGTCAAAAGAAGCGCAGCATGAAAAAGAAGAAAAAGGGGCCAAGCGGATTTTCGGCATGCTTCCTGACGGCAAAGGACAGAAGCTCTATGATTTGTGGATGGAATTTGAAGAAGGAAAGACCGCGGAAGCCAAATTCGCCCACACCATGGACAATATCCAGCCCATGATGCTTAACGACTATACCAACGGGAAAGCCTGGAAAGATCACGGCATCACGCTCTCACAAATTTTCAAACGAAACGAACTGACACCCCAAGGGTCAGAAGCGTTATGGGAATTTGTGAAAGAAACCATGCTGAAGCCGAACGTAGAAAAGGGAAACATTTCTAAAAAGCAGTGAGGAGTTAGGAATGAGGAATTCGGAGTGGCAGAAGGGGCGCACAATTCATAAAGCACCCCAGCTTATATAAGGTTATCATTCTACGGAATAGATTTTTCTAACAAATAACATATACGGCTTGTCTTAGGGGTAAAAGGGTTATAAAAGGTTATGAAACTATCGGGATTTCCATAACCCTTTATAACCTTTCTAACCTTGCCTCTGGCGGATTCATTCCGTTTGTTAGAAAATGAACCTGGTTGGGGAATAACCTTTTTTGGCGGCGAGCATATAGAGACGGACTCGGTATCCTATGAATACTATGGTATAAGAGCAATTCGAGGTGCTCGCCGGCCTTCACTCCTCACTCCTAATTCCTCACTCCTCACTATTTTCTTACTTTTAAAATGAAATTGTCTCACACCGTAAAGGAGAAAAAGAATTGGGTTGTTTGTGGAAACTCATCAAATGGGTGTTGTACCTGGTGGTGATTGGATGTATCGCTGCCGGGTGTTACGCCGGAAATATGGCTTATAAAGAATTATTTTATGCCCCGTGGGATCGGATTCTAGGCATTGAGAATCATCGCACTGATTTGAAACAGATACAAGGCTTAGAAGATCGCTATGGCTGGCAGCGAGTGACAGTACCATCGGCTGATGGGACTACCCTTCGGGGCACCTATATCGAAGATGCAGGAAATACACGGAAAGCGGTGATTCTGCTTCATGGGTTGTATCAGAATCGCTCCATGTGCGTTTCTTACATCGATATGTATCGCCAGATGGGATACAATGTGCTTCTCATTGACCTTCGCGGTCATGGGGGAAGCGGCGGAGAACGGACCGATTGGGGCGTCCATGATATAGAGGATTTGGACAGCTGGGTGGATTTTCTAAAAGCGAAAAATCCAGCCATGAAAATTGGGATGCATGGTATTTCCTTAGGTGCCGCTATGGCCCTTCTCTATGCAGGCAGTGACCAGGGAAAAGACATCTCATTCTATGTTGCTGACAGTTCCTATGGCAATCTGATGGAACTGGGCCGCGATAAACTCATGACCTATACGGGAGACGAAAGATTGGTCTTGGGGATGGATATATTAAATCCATTCTTCCAAGCCGCACTGTTCTACCACGATCACAAATTGCTTTGCCACCTGGACCCGCTGTACCAAGTGAAGCACATGACTTCACCGGTTCTTTTCTTGCACGGAGGAAATGATACGTTGGTGCCTTCTACCGTGGCAGAAGAATTGCTGGAAGCCTCTGGCAGCAGCAATAAATCGCTCTATATTTTCCAGGGCGCTGCGCATACCATGGAAATGGCTACCAATGGCCCAGCCTATCGGGAACATGTACAGAATTTCGTGAGACAGATACCATGAGTGTGGTACAATGAAGGTGACTGGTGACTGGGATTTGAGGGATTAGTAACTAGGCCCTAGGGATTGGGAAATATGACTCTATCCGCAGAGGCACTGGCGGTAACCCTCTTCCTTTGGAAGGGGGCAGGGGGATAGCTCGCACTAGCGATATGATAGGAGTGATTCTCAAACGGTATTGGCGTTTGGCAATAGCGATGATTCAGTATATTAAAAGATTTTCTCCGAGAAATTTATTAGATTTTCAATGGAGCGAGAATCTTTTGCAGGAGACTGTACTGAAGTTGTATAAACAGTGAGGTGGAATGATGGAAAAACAGAATGAAACGTTGAAAACATTGGAAGTAACCACACAGTTGATAGAAACCCTTCGGGGAACCATCGAAAGTTTGCAGCTCAATTTGTCTCAAGAACGGGATGACAACGAAGGCTTGGTACTGACCGTGGAAGCCCTGCAGGCAGACAATGAAAAGTTGCAGGAGAAAATTTTCCAAATGGAATCGTTGCTGCAGGAAGAAAAAGAATTCCAAGCCGAAGCGGGTGAGAACCAGGAAACATTGAGAGGACTGGAAAAGAAACTTGGTTTCTACTACCAGGATGTCAAGAAGATGAATCCCAAACAGCTCAACGTAGAAGACGGAGAAACGCTGTACAATATTTTGGACTATACATTCAAAGCACTGAAAAAAGCAGGACTGAAACTGTAGCCATTTGCCGCCATGCCTTACAAAGAGGCATGGCGTTTTTTGAATGCGTAATGCGAAGTGCGTAGTGCGTAATGAAGGTAGCGGCGCACAATTCATATAGCGCCGCAAAGACTTTTAAAATATAAAAAAGGGGTATTGTGGCGCTATATGATTTGATGCGCCCCTTCCATCATTACGCACTACGCATTTCGCATTACGCACTCTAGTCATATCGATTTCTGCTAAAGTATGATAGAATGTATAAATACTAACGAACAGGAGGATGGTAGCATGGGAAAACAGATTTTGCTGGTGAACGATCTTCCCGGTTATGGGAAAGTGGCTTTAGCAGCAATGATGCCGGTGTTGTCTCATATGGGGCATTACACCTACAATTTGCCCACCGCATTGGTATCGAATACGCTTGATTACGGTAAATTTGAAATCCAGGACACCACGGATTTCATGGAGAATACGTTACAAGTATGGGAAGAATTGGGATTTACCTTTGATGCCATTTCGACTGGCTTTATTGTGTCAGAACGGCAAGCCAATCGAATCGCGGCCTATTGTCAAAAACAAAGAGCCGCCGGTACGCAAATTTTTGTAGATCCGATCATGGGCGATGAGGGGCATTTGTACAATGGCCTCACCGATGAGACCGTAAAGGAAATGCGGAAGCTGATTGCCCAAGCAGACTACATGGTGCCCAATTATACAGAAGCGGCCCTTTTGACTGGAACGGCTTATGAAGAAAAGGGAACGTCAAAGGGAGAAATTCAAGAGTTATTGCAAAAATTACACGCCATCAGTGGTGGTTCTGTGGTCATTACCAGTGCAAAAGTAGACGGTGCCGATGTGGTGGCTGGCTACGATGCGAAGAAGGAATCCTATTTCCTTTTGCCTTTCGACCTCATTCCGGTCCGTTTCCCTGGTACAGGGGATATTTTTTCCTCTATTTTCATGGGCGATGTGCTTCTCGGAAAAGATATGGAAGATGCGACCGTCAAAGCCATGCAGGCCGTGCGGGAAATGATTCTGAGAAATATGGATAACCAGGATACTTTCAAAGGCATTCCGATCGAAACGTGCCTGGAGGTGATCGACTGATGCCAAGACGGCCGAAAATTAAAATCACCTGCGTGGATCGCAAAGGTCCTTGTCCCTGTCATCGGGGCCATCGGGTAGGAGACAGCTGGGATTTCGATACAGAACGAGGAAACCTGTGCCCCATGGCCATGCACGTGGCTTTTCCGTACATAGACATTCTTCGCTACGGCGGAGACATTCCCCAGCCAGGCCAAGAAAAAGGTACCGCCCTCTTCTGCTGCCCGGATGTGGAGACGATTAATGTATTTAAAATTGAAATTGAAAAGTAGAAATTTGTGCTGGAAGAGAGTTAGCCTAAAGGTTATTATTCTGCTTCTTACTTAGTCTAACAAATAAAATTTGACAAAGTGTCGAGGTTAAAAAGGTTATGAAAGGTTACATGCTTTGGCATGATTCATAACCCTGTATAACCTTTTATAACCTAGTTGCTATAGAATTATCTCTTTGTTAGATAAGGGAAAAGGCACAATCATAACCCTTAGCACTGCACATAATGAATACCTAAAGATATATATACGAAATGGGAGAGATACATATGGAACAAATGAAATTCGTCCGGAAGTTGCCGGAACCACAGGAAATCAAACACGAAATTCCCTTAAAGCCGGAATTTCAAAAACTGAAAGACCAGAGAGACCAGGAAATTCATGACATCATGACCGGGAAAGATGACCGGATGCTACTCATTATCGGGCCTTGCTCGGCAGACAATGAACCGGCTGTATTGGATTACTGCACCCGCCTGGCGAAAGTACAAGACCAGGTGAAAGATAAAATTTTCATCGTGCCGCGGGTGTACACCAATAAGCCAAGAACCATCGGCAAAGGATACAAAGGTATGCTGCACCAGCCCGATCCGGAAGGCAATGAAAACATGATGGAAGGCATCAAAGCCATTCGCCGCATGCATGTTCATGTGATTGAACAGACCGGCTTCACCTGCGCTGAAGAAATTCTCTATCCAGAAAACCACCGCTACCTGTCGGACCTGCTTTCTTATGGTGCCATCGGTGCCCGTTCGGTAGAAGATCAGTTGCACCGCATGATTGCCAGCGGGGCAGGCATTCCAGTGGGCATGAAGAACCCCACATCCGGTGATTTGTCTGTCATGATGAATTCCATCGAAGCGGCACAGAATGAACAGGATTTCCTTTTCCACGGATGGGAAGTACACACCACAGGCAATCCACTGGCCCATGCCATCCTTCGTGGCTACGTGAATCACTTTGGTACCAGCATGCCGAACTATCACTATGAAAATATTCGAAAAGTGCTGGATATGTACCAGGAACGGACTTTGGCTAACCCGGCTATCGTGGTGGATTGCAACCATAACAATTCGGGCAAGAAATACATGGAACAGATTCGTATCGCCAAAGACGTCATGGCCAGCCGTGCCTATTCGGAAGATATCCGTCATATCGTGAAAGGCCTCATGATTGAAAGCTACATCAAAGACGGCAACCAGAAGATTGGCGAAGGCGTTTACGGCAAATCCATCACCGACCCCTGCCTGGGATGGGCAAAGAGTGAAAAACTGATTCTCGAATTGGCAGAATTGGTATAAAGGTTGCTTAGGCTGCTAAAGTTGCTCAGGTGACTCAGGTTGCTCAGGGTTCTCAAGGTTCTGAGGGTTCTAAAGGTTCCTCGAGTGTGCCGATTATCGAAAAGCAAATGCTGCTTCTTTTCAAAACATATAAGACCAATAAAACAGCCTCTAGGGAAAACTGGGGACTGTTTTATTTTTAAAAGAATGATTTCATTTGAATTTTTAATGTTCTAATAGACTATGCCTTTATCATCTCATTCGAGAAACCTGAGTAACCTCCGTGAAATAAGAAATCAAAGTGCATTGTTCTTATCTGTATCATGTATTTCGTATCACACATTTCATAGAAATGATGTAATGATTTCCTGTTAAGTATGATATAATGATACAGAAACTAACTATAACAATATTTCGATACATTAAGGAGTCACCATGGATACAGAGCATATCAGGAATTTTTCTATTATTGCCCACATTGACCACGGGAAGTCCACTTTGGCAGACCGTCTCATCGAACTCACCGGCACGGTGCAGAAGAGAGATATGGAAGCCCAGATTTTGGATACCATGGAATTGGAAAGAGAACGTGGGATTACCATCAAAGAACAGTCTGTCCGTTTGAATTATACCTATGAAGATGGGGAAACCTATGAATTGAATCTCATTGACACCCCAGGGCATGTGGATTTCAATTACGAAGTGTCCCGCAGTCTCTCTGCGTGTGAAGGGGCCATTCTCATCATCGATGCCACCCAGGGCGTGCAGGCCCAGACGTTGGCCAATGTATACTTGGCCTTGGACCACGATTTGGAAATCATTCCGGTCATCAACAAAGTAGACCTTCCCAGTGCCGATGTGGAGCGAGTGAAGAAGGAAGTAGAAAATGTCATTGGCCTCGATATGTCCGATGCGATTCCGGTCAGTGCCAAGACCGGGCAGAATGTGGAAGAAGTGCTGAAGCGCATTGTGGAGCAGGTACCGCCGCCGGAAGACCATAGCAAAGATCCGCTTCGCTGTCTGGTATTCGATTCCATTTTTGATTCCTACAAAGGAGCCATTGCATACGTGCGTGTGAAAGATGGGGAAATCCGTCCGGGCATGAATATCCGCATGATGGCCTCTGGCAAAGTGTATACCGTCACCGAAGTGGGCTATTTCTCCCCCTTCCCGAAACCTTGTGACGTGCTCACTTGCGGCTCCGTAGGCTATGTGGCTGCCAGTATCAAGACGGTGTCTGACTGCGAAGTGGGGGACACTATCACTACTGCAGAAAATGGAGCAAAAGAAGCCCTTCCAGGATATCGTAAAGCACTGCCTATGGTATTCTGTGGCCTCTACCCGATTGAAAGTAAAGATTATGACAATCTGAAAGTGGCCCTGGAAAAATTGCAACTCAATGATGCGGCATTGGAATATGTACCGGAAACATCCCAGGCCTTGGGCTTCGGGTTCCGCTGCGGCTTCTTGGGATTGCTCCATATGGATGTGGTGCAGGAACGGTTGGAGCGAGAATATAAGCTGAAACTCATCACCACTGCCCCGTCTGTTATTTACCATGTGTACAAAACCGATGGAGAAATGGTGCCGGTGGACAATCCGGCGGAACTGCCACCGATGACGAAGATTGAACACATCGAAGAACCAGTGGCGAAGGTGGAAATCCTGGTGCCCTCCGATATGGTAGGCAATGTGATGGAATTGGTGCAGAATCGCCGTGGCGAATTCCAGACCATGACATACTTGGATGAAACCCGTGTGGATTTGTCTTACAAGATTCCGCTGTCGGAAATTATTTTCGATTTCTTTGATAAATTGAAATCTTCCACCAAAGGCTATGCATCGCTGGACTACCAGCTGGCGGGCTACCAGAAGACCGATGCGGTGAAGTTGGATATTCTCCTCAATGGAGACCTGATTGATGCGCTGTCTATCATCGTCCATCGCAGCAATGCCGCCGCTCGTGGTCGCGTGCTGGCTCAGAAATTGAAAGAAATCATCCCTCGTCAGCAGTTCGAAGTGCCCATTCAGGCAGCTATTGGAAGCAAGATTATCGCCCGTGAAACCATCAAAGCCTACAAAAAGGACGTATTGGCCAAGTGCTATGGCGGCGACGTATCTCGTAAGAAGAAACTGCTGGAAAAACAGAAGGAAGGCAAGAAGCGCATGAAGCAGGTGGGGAGCGTAGAAATCCCACAGGAAGCCTTCATGGCGGTATTAAAAGATGACTAAAAATTTGGGAATTTATCTGCATATTCCCTTTTGTAGAAGCCGCTGTGGATACTGCGGCTTCTATTCGATTGGGAGAAAGCCCACGGAGCGATTTGTCCAGGCTTTGCAATTGGAAATAGAAAAAAAGAGCGTTCCCTTCCAAGACCGAATTTGTGATACGGTGTACTTGGGAGGCGGAACGCCTTCTTCGCTATCGGAAAACCAACTGGCAGCCATTTTGAAAACCCTTCGGCAGCATTTCTCTATTTCCAAAGATGCAGAAATCACTATGGAAATGAATCCCTGTGATATGAGTGAATCCTATTTGCGGAATGCCTATGCCCTAGGAATCAATCGCATTTCGGTAGGCGTGCAATCCCATGATGACAAACTGCTTCAAAAAATTGGTCGTCTCCATACGGCAAAAGAAGCGGAGCAGGCAGTGAAGCGAGCCTATCGGATGGGCTTTCAAAATATCAGCATCGATCTCATGTATGAACTGCCGGGACAGACCATAACGGATTTCGAAAAAAGTATCCGCTGGGCGGTCCACCTGCCGGTGAATCACATGTCCATTTACAGTTTGATTTTGGAAGAGGGGACCAGGTTCTCTCAATTGGCAGAGCAAGGAAAACTCCCTCGTCCCACCGAAGAGGAAAGTTGGGCCATGTACCAGGCCATGTGCCGTATGCTCCCCCACTATGGGTTGGAACGATACGAAATCTCCAGCTTCGCCAGGAAAGGCTATCGGTCCAGGCATAACCAGAAATATTGGGAACTAGACGATTACCTGGGCCTCGGTCCGGCGGCGGCCTCTCGCATCGGTCATACTCGGATGGAAAATACACCGGGGGTGCGTCTCTATGAGAAAGAGCTTCTCTCGGGACATCTGCCACAGGAAGAACGAGAAGAATTATCCATGAAAGACGAAATGGAAGAATACTGTTTCTTGCACCTTCGCATGAAAGAAGGGATCCCTTTGGCCGATTTTCAGAAGCGCTATGGGAAGCCCATTTCCTGTTGGTATCAAGAAGCCATTGACAGGCTCAAAAAACGAAATATGCTAAAAGAGGAAGCAGGTCATCTCTTCCTGACCTATCATGGGGCGGCCATGGGCAATTTCGTGTTTGAGCAGTTTTTGTTCGATGAGGAATGATGAGGCGAATGAAGAGAATTGCGTAGGAGAAAGGTTATTATTCTACTGATTTCTTGTGCATAACAAGATTCTTATATCGCTGTCATCAGGGTTAAAAAGGTTATAAAAGGTTACAATCATAACCCTTTTAACTCTTTATAACCTTGTGAATGGAGGTATATTTCCATTGTTTGGTCAATGTATTCATCAGAATTATAACCTTCACTATCTATGGTAAATGTATTGTACGCCAATATCGACATGGGCCAACACTAAAATCTCTAAATTATGCATTGCCATTTTGAGTCAATCGAGCTATTATAAAAGAACAAGAATAAAAGAAGCACCGTGGCTTCAGAAAACAGGCGGAAACGTCTGTCTTTTGGGCGTGAGGTGTTTTTTTATTGTAGCGTCTGCTATGGAGTGATATTGTTTTTTGACTAAGTGGCATATGTTTTTTCGTTAGAAGTGAGAAGTTAAAATTTAGAAATGGTTGTGTGGTACACCAAATTTAAAAGTGCTGCAGAGCTTTTTATATAAAAAGGGGTATTGGGGCGTTTTATGAATTGTGCGCCCCTTCCATCATTCCTCATTCCTAACTCCTCATTCCTAATTATGCATCCAACGGATATTACATATCAGTTTAGTCTATTCGCTCCTGGTAGTCCTAGAGAATGGGAGGATAAAAATGTCAGTTTCTTACATGGAAATCAACCTGAACGCACTGCGTCATAATTTGAGAGTCATTCGTCAGCACTTGCCGAAAGAAGTCAATTGTCTGGCTGTAGTCAAAGCCAATGCTTACGGTCACGGTGCGAAAGAAACATTGCGTATTGCCCTGGAAGAAGGTTATACTTCTGCGGCAGTGGCTCGTGTAGAGGAAGGGGCTGAACTTCGTGATGCAGGATTTACCTGCCCGATTTATGTTTTGGGCCTTCCGCTGCCGGAAGATATGCCGATTGGGGTTAACAAAGACCTGATTATGCCGGTAGATGACACGGTAGATCTGGATTCTTTGGAAGCCATCGCTGCTGTTTCCAAGAAGACCATCGAAGTGATGCTTCCTATCGATACCGGTATGAACCGTATCGGCACCCATCCAGAAGATGTACCGGCCCTCCTGGAAAAACTGAAGAACTATCCACACATTCATGCCCATGGCACCTTTACCCATATGGCTACGGCCGACCATAAAGAAAAAGATGCCGCTCTGAAACAGTTGGACCGTTTCGATGAAGCCATTTCCCATATGCCAGTGGATGAAAATTTCGTTATTTCTTCTGCTAACAGTGCTGGCGTCATCGATATCCCCAGAAGCTGGCACAATCTGGCAAGACCGGGCATTATCCTGTACGGACCACAGCCTTCTGATGTAATGACAAACAAACTGGATCTGCAGTACGCCATGAGCGTCATCAGTCATGTCACTCACGTACAGACCCTGCACAAAGGAGAAGCTATCGGCTATGGCGGCACCTATGTAGCAAAAGAAGATATGAAGACCGCTACCGTTCCGATCGGTTACGCTGACGGCTATCACAGAAGCCTTTCCAACAAAGGTGTTGTTCTCATTAATGGCAAACGCTGCCCAATTGTAGGTCGTATCTGTATGGACCAGTTCATGGTCGCTGTGGATGACGACGTCGTGCCAGGCGATGAAGTGGTTCTCATGGGCAAACAGGACGATGAAGAAATCACCGTCGATGAAATCGCTACCACCGCTGAAACTATTCCTCATGAAATCTTCTGCGATTTGAAGCGTATCCCCAGAGTTTTTGTAGAAAAATAATTTTTTCATAGCTGAATGTAAGAAAATTTAAAATAAGGAAGATGAAATAGAAATTTCGTCTTCCTTATTTTGTCTTTCTATGTTATAATTACCTTCGTTAAGCGTCTATAGCTCAGTGGATAGAGCACTGGTCTCCGGAACCAGGTGTCGAGAGTTCGAATCCCTCTAGACGCACCAGAATTTACCCGATGATATCGGACAAAATAGAATTCACCCATTTGCACCCATGAAAATGGGGGTAATAAATGGGGGAAATCGACCTCTGAGGAGGCCAGAGGCCGCATTGGAAGAGTGTGCTTCCATGCGGCCTTTATTATTTCTATGAAAAGTTTTTGCTAAATCGCCATATGTCTATATTGAGTGTATGGTATGATAAAAAATATATTTAATTGAATTCATATGGTTGGTATGACTGGAGGACAAAATGGCAAGCAAAACGTTCAGGTTATTCAAAGCATTGCCTGGTTTCTTGTTAAGCATAGCATCTGTATTAGATTTAGGGGCAACGCATTACAATTACCCTCGCAATAAGAGCCCAGAGCTCGCAGACTATAACGCATTGTCTTCTGACTGGGAAAAAACCGGAGAAGACTTAGCAAAAGGAATAGAAGTATACAAGAGAAAATATGGATACTGACAATAAGCAAGTCACCGAACGAAATCAAGAAGCGCATGCGATTAAAGACAATGAATCGCATGTGATGCACCAGCAATTTATAGCTTCCACATATTCTGGACCATTGCCACCAGCGGAAGCATTTGAACACTACGAGAAAGTATGCCCTGGTGCAGCTGATAGAATCATTGCTATGGCTGAACGGCAAGCAAGACATCGGCAAGAACTTGAAAATCGGCGTGAAGCAGCCATCAGTCGAAATAGTCAGTTAGGAATCGTTAGTGCACTGGCTTTGGCAATATTGTTTTTAGCAGGCGGTGTATTTTGTATACTAATGGGCCATGACTGGGCGGGCGGAGTTATTGTAAGTCTTGATTTAGTTAGTCTATGTGGTGTGTTTGTTTATGGTACAAACATGAGAAATAAAGAACAATAAAAGCCGAGGCGGAATGCCTCGGCTTTTTTCTATGCCTGATATATTTTTTCTATTTCGTCGGCAATGCCCTGATCGTAGTTCGGCATCGCATGACCATAGGTATCCAGTGTTTGCGTTACATTGGCATGACCTAGACGGCGTGATACTTCTATGATAGGGATACCGTTTGCCAGTAGCAGCGTAGCATGGGTATGACGCAGGCAATGGAAACTTCGATAGGGGACGCCGGCGAGTTGCTGGACCCTTTTCCACATGTGAGAGATAGCCTCAGGACGAATCGGTGTGAGTGCCTGGCTACGAAATACGAGCTGCTCCGGCGGGACGTCCTCTTCTGATAAAGCAGAATACATTCCCTTCAGGTAGGCATTGACCGACGCAGGAATGGATATTTTGCGTTTTCCGGCCCTTGTTTTCGGTGTGTCGATAAGTATCTCACCACGGGAGAGAGACTGCACCTGTTGGCGAATAAAGAGGGTCCTGTGCTCTAAATCCACGTCACACCACCTTAAACCAAGCACTTCACCCTTGCGCATCCCGGTGTTCATGGCTACCAGCACGATGGGATAAAAACGGATAAAGTGTTTATCTTTTTGCATGGTATCCAGGATTCGATGCAATTCATCGGTGGTAAAAATCTCTATCTCTTTCCGCTTGGCTTTCGGCGGCTGCACCAGGTCGATGGGATTCTTTCGGATCATCTCCAAATCCTTTGCCTTCTGGAACGCTGAATGGAGCAGCACGTGCATCTTCTTGGCCGCATTGGCTCCCAGCTCGTTATAGAAGGCCTGTACTGCATCGGGAGATAGCTTCTGAATGGGAATGGAAGAAATAGGAGTGGCCCGCATGGCCGTGAATACATACCGCTGGTATGTGGTAGGCTTCAACGTGGGGCGCTTATAGGTCTTCAGGTAGTGGAGCAGCCATTCGCCCGTGCACATGGAAGAAGGCGCAATGAAATCCCCTTCATGGACCGACAAGAGCATTTTCTGCGTCCATGCTACCGCATCGGGCTTATGATCGAAACGCTTGGTGTATTTCTTCCCATTGACCATGATATAGGCACGGTACTTATCACGATCGGCTTCATAGCACACACTGCCCTGATTATATTTTCTAGCCATCATTTTTCCTCTCTTTCTAGGAAATAGAGGTCATACTGTGCTATACTGATACAGTAATGACCTACTGACTGTAGAGACTTACAACCGCTGAAAGAGTACTGGTAATACTCTCCAGCATAGCCGCATCCATATTGGCGTATGGGTGCGGTTTTTAAATTGCAATATTCACAAAATGAATATTGATTCACTTCTTCAACAACTTCTTCTGCTCTTTCTCAATCTGCTTGATGCTCTTATCAGGCGTCGGCAAATCTTCCGGCATAGTACCGCCCAAATCCTTGATAGTCTCACGGACCTTCTGCCCGACTACATAATGTGTTGTATTAGCAGCGGCTTTTCCATGCACATGGTCGCGTCGCAGTTTCTCATCAGTCTGTGTAGCACGGAAGAGATTAGCAGCCAGCTCCGTGCTGCCCATATGATCAAGGATAGCCTGCCCCTTCTTCAGTCCCTTGCGCTTGGCGATATCCTGCGCTTTGAGACCACCATATAATCCCATGTATCCGTAGTTTTGAAATATAGCATAGTCACGGGACGTTTCCACGCCTGCCTCATGGGCGGCATCGGCGAGAGACTTATTGTGATGTTTCAATTCGCCACGGATAGCCAGTCGCTTTTGCTCTTCGGATAGCTTCTCAAAGTTTTCAGACAATTCCTGCTGGCGAGTCTTCAAGGCGAAATATGTTTGCGCCAGGGCAATAGCTTCTTTTCTAGGATCACCATTCATAGCAATAAGATAACAAGCGTAGCGAGAAAGATGATAATCATCTAGTTTTCTTTTTGCAGAACTCCCAATGTTAACCATATCGTGCACGTGCACGAAATGGTCACGGACATCATTCCCACTGGAAATGCACGCATCAATAGCCTTGCCTATTACTTTAGCGAAAAATCTGTACTCGCCATATTGAAGGACTTTTAACAGCTCTCTGGCTGTCCAATACTCCATACCATATTCATTGATATGTTTGATGGATTCAAATAACGATTCGTTGATAGTCTCAATATCTTTTGTCATAACGACACCTCTTTCGTAAAACTATTGGATACTTTGAGATAGGAAATACCTATATCAAATCACTATATTCCGGAAATACCCTTATTTAAGGTGGTAGAAATAAAGGTATTCAAGCAGTTGTTTCCAAAATAGAAACAACTCAACCGTTGCAGTTTATGCAACAGTTCACATACATCATTTTAGAAATATCTAAGAAAAGGATGCTTCAAATATTTTGAGGAGCCCTTTTATTGGTAAAGGATGAGAAATAGTAAGCCATTCCTCATCTCCAGGGCCTAGCTACCAGCTGCCAGTCACCAGTCACTAGTCACTGTTTTATCACCGAATACTTCGCCACTGCCAGGCCGATAATTTGGACAGTATCGCAATTTTCGGCGGAGAAGTGCATAGGGGCGTACTTGGGATTGGCGGAGATGAGCATACAGCCATCTTCGGTTTTGTAGAATCGTTTCAGGGTGGCGTCGTCGTCTATGCGGACGGCGGCGATTTGGCCTTCTTCTACTACGGGCTGCTCTTTGATGAAAACAATGTCGCCGTCATAGATGCCGGCGTCGATCATGCTATCGCCGTGGACGATGAGGCCGAAGTCGGCGTGGATGTCTATGTCGCAGGGGACGTATGTCTCAATGTGTTCGTCAGCGATGATGGGTTTTCCGGCGGCTATGGTGCCGATGACCGGGATCATGCGTTTTTCGATGGGGACGATGTTTTTGATGGAAGAAATATTGACTTTTTCATTATCAGTATTTGGGGTCATTGGCACATCAAAACCCATTAACCAGGCTGGAGATACATTCAACGCAGAAGATAACAAATCTACTTTATCTTGCTTTGCTTTATAATCACCACGTAAATAAGTACTGATAGAAGATTTATTTATTCCAGTACGTTCGTGTAAATCTGTTTGAGTCAATTCTCTGATTTTCATTGCTTCTGCCAGGCGTTTTGCAAATGTAGAATTTTTCATAATATACACCTCTATATTTTTAAATACTGATTATCTTGACTCTCATTCTACATGAGTAAATTCAGAAAATCAACATAAAATTCAGAAAAACTGAATAAAATCATTGACAACTGATATTCACGGTGATATCATAAGTTCAGAAAAGCTGAACAGCAGAAAGGAGGGTAGATATGAAATATAGCTACAACAAACTGAAAGGTAAGATCACAGAAGTGTTCGGAACGCAGGAACGGTTTGCGCAGGAAATCGGAATTAGTCCGGCAGCACTTAGCGCTAGGCTAAATAACAACACGGGATTTACACAGGATGAAATTGCTCGTTCTTGCACTGCTTTGGGGATTTCGGCAAAGCAAATTCCACCATATTTTTTTACTCATGAAGTTCAGAAAAACTGAACATCGCAAAAGGAGAGCACAACATGACAACAGCAGAAACATTGAAATCTAATGCACAGGATTACATTCACACCCTGGCTTGCCAGGTAGCCGATGCTTTGAAGGCAGGCAACCTGGAAGATGAAAGAACCTACAACAGAGCCCTGCACACCACCATTCAGGCTTATCTGGAAGCAGACATCCTGACTGAAGCAGAAACCACCCAGCCGGTATGCGAAGCCTATCAGTATGTATTTGGCAAGACAGAAGAAAAGATTGCTTCTTCCAATGAGATTTTCGAATCCATGAGAAAGACCGCCCTGGGGGATCTGCATGGTATCTATGAAGAAGCCGCCAAAGCTCATATTTGCATTGCAGGCTCTGTGGAAGAAAAACACATTTCAAAGGCACACTTTGTAGCTAGTGCTTACATCAAACTTGGCCTCATCACCGAAGAAGACCGGCATAACCAGTATCTGTCGGCTTACAAAGTGGATTATGGCATTGATGTAGATTAAGTGAGATTTGAGAGGAGAGCACTATGGAACAGAAGAAAATCTATGTGGTCGGTTTGCTCATGAATCCGGATATGGATGATGACGCTGAAATGCATGATGAGGATTTTACAAATTATGCCTACACTGACTACGAAAAGGCCAAGGAAGCCTTCGCACAGGCCACCAAGGCCATGTTGGGATATGTGGTTCCGCTGGATGACCTGCTGAAGAATTTGGGACCGCTGACTAAAGGCGGGAACGAAGTGGGCCTCCAGGACGGATACAAAGCGGTCCGGTTCCAGGCATTTGACCATATGCCCGACATGGATATCCAAGAGGGCCCGATTGACCGGGATTATTTCCAGGAAGAAGAAATCATCGATGACAATGGTGGGGAATCGGAAGCGGGAGGTAAGCCATGAAGGTGGTAGAAACAGCAGACTCTATTATGGATAAAACCGCGCCGGTAGAAGTTCACATCCAATTAGATGGTGATGATGTTACGGTAGAAGATATCAAGAAATTGACGGAAACGTTGGTAGGCATGCAAAAAAGATGTAACTGTCACTGCACCCTTTCTGTAAAACTACCTTGGTTACAGTTTGAATAAGGGGTGAATGCGATGGAAGAAAAGACAACACCGGTGGAAGTGGATGATCTGAAAAAGCGGCTTGATGAAATCAAGGTTACGTTCAAGGTTGAGATAAAAAGAACCGGCACCAACAAACCTGAAATTGAGGTCATTGATACCGGTCCATGGAGTTTCAAGGCAATCGTGTCTTTTTAGGAGAACAGTTTCTTTTTGTAATATTCTCTAGCAGCTGATTTTTGCATATCTTTCCAGGATTTGAAATCAGTGCTTTGTTGAATAGAGGCATGGTTAATCGAAATGAGGTGATAGATATGGAACCAGGCGAAAAGCCAGTGGGCTCTGGGATCATCAAAAAGACCTATGGCCTTTCCAGAGGCGATTTGGAGGACTTGGAACTCTATGACGGGTTGGATTACATCGAATCCAAGAATAACGGGCCCAAGAAGACAGACCGGCGGCAGCATCGCTGGTATCTGTCGGAAGTGGTAGAAGCGAAGAAACGGCGGGAAGCTCGTCGGCAGAAGGAAGCAGAAAAGCGGAGACTGCAAACTGGCTGGGATAATGGTCACACCGCTTCCTACTTGGCGGAATGTACCGCCGAAATGAAGGAAGCAAAGAAACAGATCCGAGCCGCCAAGGCGAAAGCGCAGTCCGATTATATCCAAATCCTGGCTGATCGGACGGAGAAAGAAGTGCTGAAAGAATCCCAAAATAAAAAGCGACGCACCAAAGAGCGCAGCGAATGGGAAGCTAAGTGTTATGCCGTCATGTGATGGCTGTGAATCGAGGTGATAGACATGAACAAGGATATGGTCCGGGATATGATTGTCGAAATCAACAAAGAGAGTCTAAGACGTTGGAATGAGAAAGTAGTAACCGAAGAAGCAGGAAAGCAAAAGGAAGAATGGGAAGAGCGGGCTTGGGATGCAAGGGTGGACTTTGCCAAGGATTTGCTGGCAATGGCAGGATTCGTTTTCGCCTTTATCTTCGTTATGGCTGTATTTCAATGAAAAAGGCCCCTGGATACGGCAATATCCAAGGGCGAGGGTAGAAAGGATTATCCACACTTTCTACCCTCTATTATACCAAATAGGAGGAAAAACACAATGAAGCCAGAATTGATTTTGCGAGCCGACGCCCCCAGGGACGAATGGCTCAAAGTACGCAGCATGGGCATAGGCGGTTCTGATTGCGGGACTGTACTGGGGCTTAACCCTTACAAAAGCGCCTATAGCTTGGCGGCAGAAAAGATTGGCATGCTGGAACCGGATGACCTTTCCACCAATGCCAAGGTGTGGTTTGGCACCCAGCTGGAACCAGTGGTGGCCGCTCGCTTTGAGTACGAGACAGGAAAGAAGGTTCACCGCCGCGGTACCCTTCGCGACCCGGACCACCCTTACATGCTAGCCAACATCGATCGGTGGGTACCGGGGGAGAATGCAGGGCTGGAAATCAAGACTGCAGACTACCGGATGAGAAACGAATGGGGCGCTGCCGACGACCCGGAGGACCTCAAGATTCCCGATGCCTACTACTGCCAGTGCATGCACTATATGGCAGTCACCGGGGCGGACTATTGGTACATCGCCGCCCTGATTGGCGGGAATGATTTCAGGGTGAAGCGTATCCCGCGGAACGAAGAGGATATTGCCTATATCCGCACCAAAGAGAAAGATTTCTGGGACCTGGTACAGGCAAAAAAGTTACCACCTATTGATGCATCAAATTCCACCGCTTCCACCCTCTCAAAATTGCATAATTATGCAAATGGAGAGACCTTCGAAATGCCACCGGAGGCTTTGAACGCCATCCAAAATTACCAGGCATGGAAACGGAAGGAAAAGGAAATCAAAGCGGGGCAGCAGGAAGCCAAGAATATCCTCATGGCTATCTTGGGTGACAATGAAGTGGGAACCATCACTGATGGGGAAGGGAAGCTGCACAAGGTCACCTGGAAGAATCAGAGCCGCGAATCCCTCTCTCTGGCAAAACTCAAGAAAGCAGACCCGGCCAGCTATGAAGCAATCAAAGCACTGGGCCTGATTACCACAACCACCACACGTGTAATGAGAATTTAGGAGGTACACACATGGACGCAAGAAAAGGAATTGTACAAACCCAGCAGGAACAGGTCATGCAGCCAAAGCCACCATCGATCCCACAGCTCTTAAACAACACATTGAACCAGAGCGGATTCCAAAAGCGGTTCGATGAACTACTGGGCAAGAGAGCACCGCAGTTTGTCAGCTCCCTGGCATCGCTCATTAGCAGCACTCCGGCGGTACTCAGTATCTTCAGTCAGGACCCGGTGCAGGTTATCCAGGCCGCTTTAAAAGCAGCAGCTTACGACCTGCCCATTGAACCATCCCTGGGGTATGCCTACATCCTGCCCTTTGGGAGCAGTGCCACCTTCGTACTGGGGTATAAAGGCATGGTGCAGCTGGCCCTTCGCACAGGGCTTTATATACGCCTCAATGCCGTAGACGTTCGTGAGGGGGAACTGGTCAGCTATGACCGACTGACGGAAGATATCGAGTTCGCGTGGGAGGCAGACAATGCCAAAAGAGCCGCTCTTCCCATTATCGGATACGTCGCTTTTTATCGCCTCAAGAATGGCATGGAAAAGACACTGTACATGACCAAGGCAGAAATCAGTGCCCACGAAATGGCGAACCGTAAAGGAAAGTACCAGAACCCGGTATGGAAGAACCATTTCGATGAGATGGCGAAGAAAACAGTCCTGCGCCGCCTGCTTAGCAAGTGGGGCATTATGAGTATCAACTACCTGGAAGCCAATCCTTCGGACCAGCAGGTCATGAAACACATGGCAGAAGGAACCTTGGATGACGACGATACGCCTGTCACTATCGAAAACGCACTAAACGGCCCGGAGAGCCCCGACACGCCACAGGAACCTATCCATATACCCTGGGAGCAAGAGAACGCGCCACAGGGTCCAAATTCTGCAACTACAGCGAATCCGTAAGATAGGAAGCATGCGAAATGGAAACATTACATCCACTGGATGACAAAATGCTGCCCAAGTTCCTGAATCAGAGCCATGTGGTATACATGGCTCACCCCTATGGGGGAGACTTCTCCAACATCTTGAGAGCAAGGAATCTGGCCCGCCGCATCAACAAGCGGTATCCAAATCTCGTCCTTTTCAACCCGCTGGATAACATGCAGTACATGGATAGACGTCCGGAATCGGACATCCTGGCGGCTGAAAAGTACATCCTCATCAAATGCGACATGCTGCTTCTCACACCTGATTGGCGCTATAGCCCAGGGTGCCAGAGTGAATACCAAGCAGCATTCAAAAGCGGCATGCCAATCATCGAAATTGATGAATCATTAATACCTAACGCCCTGTTTTTAGGGGCATAGTCCTAAGGAGAAATTACCATGACAGAACAAGAAATCATCCAAATCACCAAGAACAAAATGGCAGAAATCAAAGCCCTTTTCCCGGATTACAGAGGCATTGCTCTTGCCATTGGGGGCGATTGCGGTGTCGCAAGTACCGCAGAGTATAAAAACGACAGGGATATCATGCCAGTATTCCTTCAGTTGGCTGCTGCTTTTGCGCAGGAATTTGCCAGATCTCCGATAGGCGGTTCTACGCCGGTAGAAACCATGGATGAAGAGAAGCAGCACTTTCTAACCTATATCTTCCTGTCTACGGCTATGCACGCTATGGAACGGAAATACAACATCGATCCTACGCCTACAATCGTCGCAAAGATACTGTTCAACGAGAAACACTTTGGTGGGAATAGTCATACCAAATGAAATCATGAGACAGAATGGTAAAGAACCACCGGGTGAATTGATCCGTTGTATATCGCACTTACTTTTAGTTTTTAAACATTTGGAGGCCTCTATGGCAGAAGAAAATGGCTGGGTCAAGATAGATAGAAACATCATCAACTGCGCCGCATGGCTGCAAGGGTCCGCCACCCAACGAACCCTGATGATCATACTGCTGGCCAAAGCTGCCTGGAAGCCAACAGAATACTTGTGGGGCGGAAAACTGATTACTTTAGAGCCTGGTCAAATTTTAACCAAAATCACAGAATTGACCGAACTAACGAATTCTACAAGACAAACCATTCGCACCGCATTATCTAACCTACAAACATGCAACTTTCTAACCATTCAATCAACCACTCGCGGATTGATTATAACGCTGGTAAACTGGGGAAAATATCAAGGTGGTCAAGTAAACAGCAACCAAACGAATAACCAATCAACAACCAACCACCTAACCAACCAACCCGAAAAATCAACCAATGACCAACCAAAGGGTAACCAACCAACTTCGGACTATAATATGTATAAAAACATGAAGAAGGGAAGAAGGAAAGAAGTAGAAGAAGGGAAAGAAGGAAAGAATACCTTACCCTATACTACTCTGCAAACATTGAAGGACTTCGAACAGAGTCACCAGAGCCGTGAGCTGACAGAGGCGTTGGTGGAATGGGTGAAGATGAGAGCTGTCAATGGGAATGGGACCAAACCGAACGACCTGAATGAGCAATTAGACCGACTGGTGCTCTTGTGCGAGGGATACATCGACAAGGCTATCGCCATTGTGAAGCAGTCCACCGATAAGCACTGGGCACAGTTCTGGGAACTCAAGACACCGGGAGCACCAGTAGCACCTAAACCGTCAAAGCCAGCACAAACCATTGCATCCACGAATCCGCCGGAAACACCAACGGAACCTTCCGAAGAAGACACTCTGTGTGGCGGCATGCTTTATCCAGGGAGTATCCCACCGGGGCATCGGATCTTCCAACCTGGCGACGAACTAGATGAGACTCTGCCACCTAAACCGGAAAATTTCCCTGGGGATCCCATGGGATGGCAGAAGGCTATGAGTGCTTGGATTCAATCCCAGGGGACGGAGAACCAAGCCATCACCAAGCGATTAGGTCCGGAGCCGGACGAAGTGGAGAGGAACCGTATTTTGCAGGCTATGGGGCAACGGAAGAACGAATAGCACGTTGCCGGGAGAATGGTGATATTGCAGTGAATGGAGGAGTAAAAGCGTGAATACTTGCTATTTCATGGGTAACCTTGGTCGGGACCCGGATGTTAAAGCCACGAAAACAGGCAAGGCTGTAGCCCGTTTCAGCATTGGATGCAGCCGAAAGTATGGCGACAAGGAATACACTGATTGGATTAACGTAGTCGCATGGGGCAACCTTGCGGAGGGGGTAGGCGACCATCTCAAAAAAGGCACTTTCGTTTTTGTCAAAGGCCGCTGGAGTACCAGGGCTTATGACGATCCGAAGTCGGGAGAGAAAAAATACATCACCGAACTGGTGGCGGATACGATTTCCATTCCCATCGGTGTAGGCAAGAAGAAGGATACTGCATCGTCAAATCAGCAGCCAACTACCTATGGCGATGTGTGGAATAACCAGCAGAGCCAAAGACCACCGCAGCCGCAGACAAGGCCAAACCCACCAAGTGCAGCTCCGTCGGGAGCACAGGCCTTTCAGCAGTTTGGCCCTGTACAGAACGAACCGCAGCCATACCAGCAGGGAGCTATGTTCCCTACAGGGGATGGATCGGATGATATTCCGTTCTAGGAGGTAGGCCATGATTACATACCTGAAGAAAGGCTGCAGACGAAAGGAAATTGTCACAGGAAAGGCTGATTTGGCAGGAAACCAGGCAGTGAGCACCTACAGGACACTGGTTTTGCCATCAGACAAGAAAGGCCATATCCAAATGGATGCGGAGCACACTGTTTTTACAAACGGTATCGGCTCCGCTATGGCGAAACATCGCGAGATTGTTCGAATATACATTGCGGATGGTTGGAAATACGACCTGGATGGAAATACTAAAATCGTCAAGAAGTAGGTTATTTTGGCTTCTGACGCGTTTGAGGGGTGTCGGCCTAGTAAAGAGACATGCAGAAACATGAAAAGGCTGTATGGCGGTTTTAATGCGGTTAGGGTTAGGCAGATAAGGAGAAAAGTATGGGTGAGTTTTTTGCGTTTATTTGTGGTATGTTTGCCGGTGCTAGCGTTGGGCTGATTGTTTTTGCTCTGTGCTATGCAGCGGATAAGGGGGATCGAATGTAATGCCGATTAACAGTAAGAACAAGGGAAAACGGGGCGAACTGGCATGGTCGAGGTTCTGCCGGGGCTTCGGGTATGATGTCCGCCGGACAGCCCAGTTCTGTGGTAACAATGAAGCCGGTGCTGCCGATTGTGTAGGTATCAAAGGCGTGCACCAGGAAGTGAAGTTCGTAGAGCGCCTGAATATCCAGGATGCCATGGATCAGAGCATTCGCGATGCGAGACTGGCGCAGAACGGCGAGATCCCTATCGTGGCCCATAAGCGGTCCAATTGTGAATGGTTAGTCACTATGCGGGCCTGCGATTTCCTGAAGGTGTACAAGGAATATGAGTCCGGGCTCATATTGGATGAACTGAATGCGGAGAAGCGGGCTAAGCGGAGAATATTCAAGGCTCGCGAAGTGTCTATGTTTGAGAATGGCAACGGCGGGGAAGGCGGTGATAACGATGACGATTGTGATAAGGAAGAGTAATGGAACGGCATTGGTATTGCTGGCCCCGAAGGAAATTCGCCTCAAGTTGTGGGATTACAAATGGTCCATTGTGGTAGAAGATGACTTCCGCACGGAATGTATCCGGTTTGATTCTCGCGGCGATGCGGAGAATGAACTATCCCGGGTGCTGTATGAAATCGATAATGGAGCCAAGACCATTACCTTGAGTGAATAGAGCCACAAAGCAACCATATTCACAGGATTATTCACAGTCGCGGTGGGGTTATGGCGAAAACAGGGATGAAGAAGTATGTGCTCGATCATCGAGACCCGACATACGAGCAGGCACTGGGACATATCCGCAAGGAAGAGAAGGCCTGGCGGGAATGTATGAAGCGGCAGGTGCGGCAGCGGGTGCATGAATTCGGGTATGAGCTGGAAGCTATTACTATCAGGGATCCGAGGACGGGAACCGTTTTCAAGGTATAGAGTGGCAGAATGGAGTGGGGTATTTCCTCGCTTCATTTTGTCGTTTCTTAGAATGGGAGGCATAACGTGGTAGAAATACGAAAAATGCTTAGACAGGTGTATAGTGAAATCGGGGCGTTGGAGTCCTTGCGGAGACAACGGGCTATGGTGGTTGAGGACAATGCAGGACTGCAGGCTATTCGCTATGATTCGGAAAAGGTGTCCGGCGGTTTCCAGGGTGATTTGGGGGATGTCATGGAGAACATAGAGCGTCAGATCAAACGGCTGGACCGGCTCATTGTACTGCAGCTGGAACAGGTCATGCGGCATCGGGCGGAGATCTACCAGCTACTGGAGAAGGTGGCAAATGGCCCGGGGAAAACTGCCGTGCAGGAGCACTATCTGTATCGTGTTCCTTGGGGAGAAGTAGCAAATCGGATTCATTTCAGCAAAGACTATACGCGAGAATTGGCGAGTAAATGTATTTCGGAACTTGAAAATGAACTGGCAAGATAAAGAACCCCACAAATCCCCATTTCAAAGGTGCTATAATGATATCGTCAACAGTTGGTCATTGACTATGTGTTGCGCCTCCTTAGACAAAATAAGATGTACGAAGAAAGCTGCCTTGGATGAGGGCGGCTTTTTTCGTGTTGTACATACGCACGGCCGAAAGGAGTTGAAACCCGGTGAAGCGTAAAACAGAATTTGCATGGGAACGCCAGCCGGGAGAAGGGGAAGAGGCTTATGAAGCCTTTACACTTTACTACAAGGCCGGCGCGAAAAGAGGCATCCGGGCCGTTGCTGCTCAAATCGGGAAGTCGAGAACCACCTGCGAGAAGTGGAGTGCCCGGTATCGATGGGTAGAACGAGCCCGTGCTTATGACAATGCTATCGTTCAGGCAGAGTTCAAGGAAGCAATTGCCGGTATTAAGCAGATGAATAAGAAGCATGCCGATATCGGGCAGTTAGTCCTTGCCAAAGGGCTTGAGATACTGGAAAACATAAAGGTCAAGAAGGTCGGTGCTGTCACGGCGGCACAGCTGATTTCTCTTGGGGCGGAAATGGAACGCAAGGCTAGGACGTTGGATGTGGACCTCTACACGAAGCAACAGAAAACGGCAGAGGAACACGGAACAGAGTATGTGGATGATGGCCTGGCTGCTGCGCTCGAAAATGCTGCCAAGAAAGTGTGGAAGAAATGAAGACTATCATACAGCCGGTTATTCGGTTCGAGAAATTCTCCAGGAAGCAACTGCAGGCGTTCACCTGGTGGTGCAAGGAGTCTCCCTATAGCGAATACAACGGGATCATTGCCGATGGCTCTATCCGTGCAGGGAAGACGGTAGCTATGGCTATCAGCTTCATCCTGTGGGCCATGAGTACCTATGACAGGCAGAATTTCGCCATGTGTGGCAAGACGGTAGGCGCCTTCCGACGCAATGTATGGAACTGGCTCAAGCCCGTACTTCTGACAAGAGGATACAAGATATCCGAATCTCACTCCAGCAATACGGTGATCGTAGAAGGCAGCAGGGCTACCAATTACTTCTATTTCTTCGGCGGCCGGGATGAATCCTCTCAGGACCTTATTCAGGGCATGACGCTGGCGGGGCTCTATTGCGACGAAGTGGCACTGATGCCGGAGTCCTTCGTCAATCAGGCAACTGGCCGCTGCAGCATACCGGGGGCGAAGATATGGTTCAACTGCAACCCCGAAAGCCCTATGCACTGGTTTCTAAAAAATTGGATAGAGAAGCAGGATGAAAAGCGCATGTTTCACATGCATTTCACCATGGAAGACAACCCCTCTTTGACCGAGGCTGTGCGTCATCGATATGAGACACAGTACGGGAAAGGCGGGGTTTTTTATGAGCGTTTTATTCTTGGCCTTTGGGTCATGGCCCAAGGGGCGATTTACAAGGACGCCTGGAGCGACGAGCTCTATATCGATAAAGAAAAGCGGGATTGGATATATCTCAATCGCCGCCTGTTCCGCCGGTATATCGCTATTGACTACGGTACTGTCAATCCGATGGTGTTCCTGGATATTTGGGATGATGGAGATACCGCCTATGTACTTAGGGAATATTACTGGAACAGCCGCGAGGATGGAAAGTGTGAAAAGGATAATAGCCAGTACGGCGATGACCTGATGGCGTTTATTTCAAACATCGATTACCCGCCAACCGCGGTTATCGTCGACCCGTCCGCCGAATCTTTCAAGATTGAGATGCGAAACCGCGGCCTTCGTTCTAAGGCTACAGTAGACACCATCAACGCCGACAACAGCGTCCTAGAAGGAATCCGCGCCGTAAGTAAGCTGCTTACCCGTCGCAAGATACGGTTCTACAAACCGGATTGCCCGATGACTATACAGGAAATGACATCCTACTGCTGGGATGATAAAGCCATACAGCAGAATGGCAAGGAACGGCCGCTCAAGGTACGAGATCACGCGCCGGACGCCCTTCGCTACTTCGTAAACACAGTGATTAAATCAAGGAGGCTTGCACATGCGTAGACCGCGAAAACGTAAGATTACACCAGCGGCACCTAAAAAGGTCATTCGTGCCAAAGCCAACGATGTATTTAGTAATGCCTTGGCTAGGTTGGGAGCAGGTACACCAAACCTGATGGAAGGCACGCAATACTCCCTGGCTCGCCTGACCAGGGACTACAACCTGCTCAATTCCCTTTACCGAGAGCATTGGATTATCCGCCAGATTATCGATATCATTCCATCGGATATGCTAAAAAATTGGATTACTCTTACTACGGAAGTGAGTCCTAAACTGCTGAAACGGATGGACCTGGAACTTCGTAAAACACAGCTCATTCAAAAGCTCAAGAAAGGGCTCCAGTGGGGGCGTCTGTTTGGTGGGGCCGTAGGGGTCATGGTTGTAGAGCACCAAGGCTATGATTTATCGCAGCCCCTAGACCTGCGATTGATGGTCCCTGGTGATTTTTGCGGCTTGATGATATTCGATCGATGGAATAGCGTGGATCCTTCGTTGGAAATTGTAGACGATATCCGGGACCCGGAATTCGGACTTCCAAAGTACTATACCATCACAGACAATGACACGAATCGAATGGTAAAGGTACATTACAGCCGTATCCTTCGCTTCACCGGTGACGACCTTCCTTACTGGGAAGCACAGGCAGAACAGAACTGGGGCGCTTCGGTCATTGAGTCTATCTTCGACGAACTCAAGAAGCGAGATAATGTTTCCTGGAACATCGCCCAGCTTACCTTCATGGCTAGCCTTCGTGTGCTGAAGATGGCCGATATGGGGCAAATGCTTAGTGCTACGGACGAACAGACGAAAGCGGAGCTATACCGCACCATTCAGGCACAGAATTGGCTCATGTCCAATATGGGGCTGCAGATTATCGATGCCGGTGATGACATGCAGAGCCACCAGTACACCTTCGGTGGTATTTCCGATACATACAAACAGTTTATGATGGATGTAGCTGGTGCTGCTAGAATTCCTGCTACTAAGCTATTTGGTCGTTCGCCAGAAGGGATGAATGCCACGGGAGAAAGCGACCTGCAGAATTACTACGACATGATTGCTCAGGAGCAGGAAGCCAACCTTCGCCCTATCCTGAATAAGTTGCTTCCGGTACTATGCATGTCCGTCTTCGGGGCTGTACCAGATGACCTGGATTTTGAATTCGACCCGGTATCTGAACCGAGCGACCAGGAACGAAGCGACCTGGCAAAGAGCGGCACCGAGAACGTAGTTACCGCTTTGAATGCTGGCCTGGTATCCAAGAGAACAGCTCTCAAGGAACTGAAGCAGCAGAGCGAACGCACAGGGGTATGGACTAATATCACTGATGCAGATATTCTCAAGGCTTCGGACGAAATCGAAGAAGAAGGAGAAATGGGCGGCTTCGGTGGTATGGGTGAGGAAGAAGGCGACGGAGAACCGCCAAATTTGCCCCATACAGGCCGCGGAGAGGCCCCTGGCGATAAACCACCCCAGGACCCGGGCAAACCACCTCAGATGCCAAAATCCGTAGGAGATAGTGCCTGGCAAGAAGATGAACATCCTAGAGACGAGGGCGGGAGATTTACTTCCGGCGGTGGCAAAGGGGAGCCCCTGCGTAAACGAAAGCATCGAGTTGTAAAACTTCCTAAAAAAGAGTATGCTTTGGTTATGCATGAGTTAAACACTAATGTTTCAGAAAAACAGAGAAAACAAAAAATTATTCAAAAGCAAATTGGTAATTATCTGTATGTAGTAAGAAATAATGGGTTTAATGATTACATAATTATCGATAAAGTACCCTTAAAATAGGAGGAATGGCCATGTGGGAAAAATTAGAACCCATCTTGCGGGACGTCTGTGACGATCCAGATTATTTGTTAGGGATGAGGACACTTCTACCAACAGAGGAAAACAAAAAAGAAATGCTTGATGCTATTGATAGAGGATTTGTTGCTAAAGATGCAGATGAGATTACTTTGTATGCCTTGGCCATTTATCATGACGATCCTTTTGAGGAGTGACTTCTGCCATGAAATCTGTAATGTGGGAAAAACTGGAGCCAATGCTAAAGGAAATCTGGGATGACCATGACTTTCTTTTAGGGGTAAAGCTGTGTGTGCCTACCGAAGAGAATAAAAAAGAACTACTTGATGCAATTAATTGTGGAATTGTAGAAAAAGAATCTTCCGCAATATCAGCGTATGCATGGGCCATTTATACTGATGCTCCGTTCGAAAGCTGATTGATATTGCGAAGAGGGTATGGTTATGTGGGATGAGTTAGAAAAAATTCTAAAGGAAATGTGGGACGACCATGACTTTATCTTGGGTGTCAAGTTACATTTGCCAACGGAAGAAAATAAGAAAGAAATGCTTCATGCCATAAAAGCCGGATGGGTAACTAACCCTGATGAAGCGGTGGAATATTCTATGGCTATTTACCAGGATGACCCCTTTGAGGAGTGACTAATATGAAAGAAAAGCAAAAGCCTCTTCAAAATACTGAAGAGGCGGTGGAAACTCTAGAAAAATTGAAAAAAGCCGCGGAACCACTTCACGAATTGTTAGCAACTAGTTACGATCCTATGTGCTCTATTGTGGTCGATTTGGGAGGGGTAACCGTTGTTAGACGAGAAGCGGGAACTCCATTCAGAATTGACGACCTTTAAGGTATGCATGAGGACGTATTTTCAAATCAAAAAAACTCTAAGGCAGGTAAGGGAATTTTTTCTCTTATTTGCCTTGGAGTTTTTGTCATACTAATGAAAAATAGTGGGGGAGGATTATGAAATATGCAATCAATGTGAGGAAAGCAGCATTGGAGATTGTACAGGTTCTTCACAAGAATGAAATCCCTATGGCATCTATGCAGTTTGTGTTTCAAGAAGCCGAACGGGTAGCAACTATACGTACAGTGCCTTATAATCCGAGCTTTGATGAAATACAAGAAGCTGCTACTTGCGATATAACTGTTAATGGGACAGTTCCTAATGGCTGAAGCTTTTTCTTAGTCTTATTCCAAATAGTGTCATTGCGAATGTGGTCGAGATAATTACGGCCGAGTGGCGTGATATCCATGATGGCATCTCGAGTATAAGTTCCTTCAATAAAATGCGAATCAAGAAGGTATTTTAGGTGGTATCTAATTTGAATATGATTTCTGGTTCGCAGCTTATCGCAGAAGTATTCAACACTCAAGTTTATATAGCCATCAGTATCCTCTTCTACCATAAGAAGCAATGATCGAATGAGGTCATAATCTAGTTTCATTACAATCACCTCCTTTCGAGGTAAGTATACCAAAATTCAAGCAAGACCGCTGATGCGGTCTTTTTTCGTGCCCAAATGAGGTGCTAAATGAATATTGTTAGGAAATTACTCAGACTTGCAAGGGCCCTCGATTGGGCGAAAGATCCGGATCCGGACCATTGGAAGACCATCAACGGTGCTAAGGTTCATTTGGATGCTGATGGAAATTACGACGGTGGAGCAGGTGGACGTTTTAACGGAAAACATCACTACGGGCCGGGATACAAAGAAAAGCAGAATACACCAAAACGGCGTCCCGCTTCAGAAATCGTGCTTGGTGCAAGAAAGCCGAACGTTAAAGGGCTTAGTGAGTCTGCTCTTCGCGAAAGAATGAAAAAGGCAAATAACTACGGTGACTGGAATCGGGCGCAAGGAGAGATTTATCGTAGACTTCGTCAAAAAGAGCGTGACTTGAAGATGCAGTTTAACGCAGCCTACGGTAAACCGAAACAAAAAGAAATTGGAGAAGTACTAAGGAAACATCAGGCACTGCTGGAACAATTTCGGCAGGAAGCCAAAATCCCGTACAAGTTTATAGAAGAATCCTTCAACAACGATCCGGAGGCGGCGCGGAAGGCCTACGAGGGTAAGCAGTTTTGGAATAGTGCGTTTTACCCCGCTTATGAGAAATGGAAGGCTAAGAAGGAAAGAACCTCTTCCATCATGCAGAATTTGGCGAATAGTCTTAAAGGTACGAGTAATGGTACGTCAACGGAAGTAGAAAAATTGACAGCCCAAATCAATGAATTGTCTAGTAAGCAAAAAGAACTTCTGAATCAAGCAAACAAAATATATCGTAAGTATTATTCTGGGGCAATGTTTTGGACAGGGAACGAAAATAAAGAAGCTGAATATCACAATCTCATGAGGGAAGCAAATGGGTTGAAGCGTAAAGCTGCGGAACTAGCGGTTAAAAGAGGTCAGCTAAAATCAAAAACAGATACGCACCAAAAGCCTTTCGTGAACGGCTATGGAGAAGCCACTCAAAGGGAAATAACAAACCCCACATACGAAAGGAAACAAAGAGAGTTATCAAAACAGATTTCTTCTTTTGTTGGCGGGAATTATCATAGATAGTTCTATATGGGAACAAGGGGGGAACACGGTGTACAAATTTTCGAGAGTAAAGGTCCTTTGGCGACTGGCTCGCGCTTTAGATTGGCAGAAGGACCCGAACCCAGAACACTGGAAAACTATCAATGGTGCCAAAGTGCACTTAGATAAAAACGGGAACTATGACGGCGGCGCCGGAAGCAAATTCAATGGCCGGCATCATTATGGCCCTGATTGGCGGCAGAAGTCCGCTCTCATGAATCGCCTGGCTGCAGCCCTCCATGGTGGCGTCAATCAGAAAAATGTCGCTTCGCAGGCGACAAATGGAAATAATGGTGGACAAGGAAGCTCGAATGGTAGTAAAGTGAATATGAAAGATTTTACGTTGTCTAATTTCCCAACTGATTACAATCTGCCTAAAGAAAAGAAAAATAATGCAGTTGCTATCGATTTGCTGAACAAGATGAAATCTAGTGCTGACCCACAGGTATATCAACTGTATTTAAAGTTAGGGCAATTGGCGCAAAATGCTGGTGCTCAAATCAAAGTGACGCACAAGGGGGACGATGGGTATATTTCTTATCGTTATGGTACAGCTGCAAAATTTGAAATTAAGTATCCTATCCTTTCGAAAAAGGGATTAACGAAAAATGACATAAGAAGGAAGATGGGGACCTGGTTGCATGAAAATATGCATGCGATTGATTTCATGTGCGGCAGGCCAGCTTTTAATATGACTGGCAAGTATAGAAAATTTGTTAGCGTTGATAATAGTGAACTAACACAAGCTATTGGTGCTGCTACAAAGAAATACAGAGATTCTGGACAACTATTCTCTAAAGAAGCACTAAGGTTTATAGACGATTACCATGAAGCTAGGAGAGAAAATACTAAAATCTGGAATAAGAAGGTGGAAACCTTCAATCGGTTCAGGCAACGGCTCAAAAAGAAAATGGCAGAACACCCAGAAGAAGCCAATAATTTACTAGAGCTTGATGATAAAGTAAGGATAGAAATGAATAAGTGGATAACTTCTGCAAGAGATCGTGAATACGATGGGGACTTTGCTTATATCGGCAATTTCACCGATTTGTATGATGCGATTTCCGGAGGGTATGTCTACGATACATTGAAACTGTCTGGTCATGGCTCTAAGTATTATAGTAATTTAGAAAAGCGCAACAAAGAACTTTTGGCCCAATGGGGAACTCTGAAAATGGTATCGCCTAAATTAACCGCTATTTTCAGAAAGGACTATCCAGATGTAGCAAAAGCACTTGACGGAGTTATTGATGAGTTGAATATGCATTAAGGAGGACGCAATGAAACGAGAGGAGATTGAAAAGGAAATTGACCGGCTTATTGATAATGAAATGCTAAAAACAGTTTATGATTTAGCTTACGATTTTCAACCGTTTATGTTGAAGTGGATGGATATCGAGGATGGAAAGAACGTGAAAAAGAAAATCTCGGTTTGTGAACGATTTCTTAAGGGAGAGCACGTTTCTGAAGAAGAGCTGGACGAAGTGTTGGATCCGAAGAGAAACGACCCCAATATTGATTGGTGAGTGACAAATGTATACAGATAGATTCAAACCGAGGCGGTCCGTTGAGAAACGGTATGCCGCGGCCATTCAACGGATCATGCAAGGACTGCGTAGACGTCTTTTAGGTGCTACCAGTCCTTTTCAAATGCTTGAAATCATCCGTGGTTTTGCCCGGTCGCCGACTATGGACAAGGCGTCACGGGAAGCCGCGGAGGCTATGGCTACCAGTCTATTTCATGATGGTGCCAGGACGTGGCGTGAGGCCGCTATGCGGGGCTCTAAGGGTAGGACCATATATTTACTCCTACAAAAGGAACTGGCCCGCAGAAACGAAATTAGCACTATCGTTGACCGTAATTCTAAGCTCATCAAATCCATGCCGGATAGGATAGCACAGAAGGTATCACAGGATATGGCGAAGGGCGAGTTCTCCGGGAAACGTCCGGAAGAGCTGGTGGAGCAGGTACTGGCCCGATGGCCGCAGCTAACTCGCGCCCATGCCAAACTTATTGCCCGGACGGAAACGTCAAAGGCAAGCACCGCATTGACACGGGCGCGAGCAGAAAGTGCTGGCTTTTCCTGGTACGTGTGGAAGACAAGCGAGGATGCACGCGTTCGTGGTTCTCATCGCCATATGGATGGGGTGCTGGTTAGTTGGTCAGATCCACCGTCTCCAGAGGCTTTGATTCATATGAAGAACTATGGTCAGTATCACGCTGGAGATTTTCCTAACTGCCGCTGCTACCCGGCGCCGCTGATTGATTATGAGGATGTGTCCTGGCCGCACAAGGTGTATCACAACGGCCGCATCCAAATGATGACGCTGGCCAAGTTTAAAAAGCTCAATGAAGGGGGTGGCCTATGAGGGCATATTTCGGGAGCCGCATTTCTGAACACATGGCAAGAACGCCGGAAGGGTATCTGATTTGCAAAGATGTACCTATCGCGCGAACTGGTATCCAGCAGTATCGAGGCATGGAGTTCGGCGGTGAGGCCCCCAACAAACTCTATAATGTAGAACGGCCGGAAGCAGAAGTTTTTAGTAAGGTTGCTTTGGCATCGTTTGAAGGAAAGCCGGTAGTAGACGAACATCCCCATGAGGATGTAAAAACCGGCAATGTACTTCGGTATTTGAAGGGCACTTGTCGCAACGTGCATCGTGGCGATGGTGCCCTTTCTGATTGCATCGTTGCTGATTTGATTATCTATGACGATGACCTGATCAGAAAAATTGAGAATGGAAAGCGCGATATTTCTTGCGGGTATGACTGCTTGTGGGAACCGAAAGATGACGCTACTTATATCCAAAGAGAAATCCGAGGAAATCATGTAGCAGTTGTCGAGCGAGGGCGCGCTGGACATAAAGTTTCTATTCGTGATTCCAAGGGAGGAATGAAGAAAATGAGTTACAAAGGGAAAAAGCAGGGCCTCTGGGGTCGTATGCTGGCGGCTTTCGCTAGAGACGAAGACACAAGCCCGGAAGATTTGGCTGCAGCTGCTAAACTGAACCCTGAAACACAGGATGGTGACCCAGCACCGGTACCAACACTGGCAACAGCTCCACAGCAGGGACAGGGTGAAAAGCCGGCTTTTGATGCGGATGAAATGAATGAACGGCTGAATCGTATCGAAGATGCGCTTCAGGCTATTGTCAATAAAGGGACAGAACCGAAAGAACCAACCCCGTCACCGCAGCAGAAAGAACCTAATGCACTGGATGATCTGGAACAGCACCTGAAAGGGCAGGATCCACATCCGGATGTAAAGGATGAAGATGGTGTAGACGTACCACCGCAGCAGATCAACGCCGCCAATGGAGAAGCCAATGACGATGATGATGGCATTATCGAACCGGGCGAAGGAAACAGCGATGATCCGCAGGCTGTACGTGATGCAGCATTATCTATCATTGATGGTCTGAAGCCGGTTATCGCGAACCTGCCACCAAATCAGAGACGCGCTGCAGCAGATTCCATGGCGGCTTTGCTTCGTGGAAACATCCAGGCAGTGGATAACCAGTACGGTGTATTGGCTAATGCACAGCGGAACGGACACAGTGTTCGTGATTCCAATCCGATTATGGACGATGAAGCCTACGGCAAGTTGATTCGTGATAAATACAATCCACATTACAAGAAATAAAGGAGGAAAAACACAATGAGCGGAAAAGCAATTGGTATTTCTATGAACTACGGGTTCCCTGGCACCTATGCCAGAACCCCGGATGAAATCGTTACATCTCGTCAGCTGAAGAAAGGCTCTGCACCGGTTCCTTACGGTGCTTGTCTGATGGCGAATGATGACAATACCTATTCCCCAGTAGGTGAAGGATTTACCGCTGACAAGTTTGGCGGGATTGCACTTCGTGTAGTAAAGCAGGCTATTTCCTACGACCAGCAGAATGAAACGGCTTACAACGAACTGGATATGATCAATTCTCTGAATCGTGGGGCTGTTGTAGTGAATTGCAATAACGGAACCCCAACGGCTGGCGGTAAGGTGTACGTCAGAATCAAAAAGAATGCTTCTATTGTCAATGGCGTGGTGGGCGGCTTTGAAGCGGCAGCTGATGGAGAAAACACCGTTCTTCTGCCAAATCTGCAGTGGACCAACGGCTATGTAGATGCTAACGGCGTGGCAGAAATCACTATTCTGACTCGTGCGAATGCGTAAAAGGAGGATTATAGATTATGGGAAATAACAACGTTTCTTTCTTCACTCCTCGTGGGAATGAATTGATTGGTGCGGCTAACATGGCCATGAGACAGGGCGGTCGTCAGGTCTATGGCGGTGCTTTCTATGGTTCTGCTATGGATGCGGCCGTGGCTTCCGGTATGGCCTACATCACCGGGGAACTGGAAAAACAGGACCCGAAGGTCAGAGAACCACTGTCTGCCGTGACCTGGCAGCGTGATATCGTGGCTAGAACCGGCGGCGGATGGGTAGAATACACCTCCACCTTTGATATGGATTACGGCACTACCGGTCCGAATGACCAGTCTATTGTAGGCACTGGTTCCAACACCATCCCGATCATGCAGGTCAACACCAATAAGAACCTGTTCAAGGTGTTCACTTGGATGCACGCTATGCAGATTCAGTTTGTGGACCAGGCGAAGCTGAAGCAGATTGGCCGTTCTCTGGAAGACCTGCTGAATAAGGGCATTCGCCTCAACTACAACAAAACCCTGGACCTTAACGTGTACAGAGGCTTTGAAAAACTGGGAACCACCGGTCTTCTGAATGACCCGAAGGTCGTCGTGACCACTGCTGACAAAGGTGCTTCTACAAAGACCACCTGGAAAGACAAGACCCCGGACGAAATCCTGGAAGATATCAACCAGGCAGTTACTGCAGCATGGGTGGCTTCTGAATATGACCTGGACGGTATGCCAAACCACATTCTGATTCCACCGAAACAGTACACCTTGCTTGTTACTAGAAAGGTTTCTGAAGCCGGTAACTGCTCTCTCTTGGAATACCTGATGAATAACAACATTGCCAAGAACCAGGGCCGTTCTATTACCATTGAACCTTGCCGCTGGTGCATTGGTGCCGGTTCTGGCAAGACTGACCGTATGCTGGTATACGTAAACGATGAAGATAAGGTCAACTTCGACATTACCGTCCCGATTACTCGTGCCATGACACAGCCGGTAGTAGATAAGGCATCTTACCTGACTCTCTACGCTGCTCAGATTGGTCAGGTCAAATTCAATTACTACCAGCCGGTTCGCTATATCGACGGCATTTGATTTGTAGATACCGGAGGAATACAAATGGTTATTATCAGTTATAAACGATTCATGTTTAAAGGTGTGACAGGTGCTACCTTTACCACCAAAGGTGGCGGTGTTCTGGAAGAAGCACCTGATTGGATTCGAGAAACTCAGCTTTACGGCTGGGCTCTGGGAGATGGTGACATCATTGAAGCTGTAGATCACAGCGATAAATCCGCTTATGCGGCCGATGATAAAGCCAAGAAAACCAAAAGCTCTAGGGCTAAAAAGACACCTGAACAGGTAGACCCTGCAGCAGAAGCGTGAGAATGGAATGGAGGTGAGTGACCATGATTAACAGTCTGATAGCGCAGGCGTCGAACATCAAAAAAGAGGAACATCCGGAATACACCAAGGACACTTTTCTTGTGCTGTATCCTCAATTTTCCGGTGTTATTCCGGATGCCGCTTTGGAAATGTTTGTAGACCTGGGAGTTTCCTGTGTCAACGCACAGCGTTTTGGCAAAATGTGGAAGAACGCTGTCAGCTTGTTTATCGCTCATTTCTGTACGCTTTACCTGCAGTCTATGCAACCAGAAGGAACAGCGGCGGCTTCGGTCATCGCTGCTGCTTCGTCAGCCGGTATGGTAACCAGCGAGAGTGCTGACGGTGTATCGTATTCCAGGGATGGCTCCGCACTCAATGACCTGGCCGGCTGGGCTGCTTTTAAAATGACCACCTTTGGTGTGCAGTTTGCTACACTGGCAAAGCTGGTCGGACGAGGTGGGATGTATATATGGTAGTTAAAGCCAAGGTAGAACATAAGGAATATAACGGCGGACTGAAGGGTCTATTTGACCGCCTGGTGGGCTTGCAGAAGCGGCATATATATGTCGGTATCCCCCAGGCCAATGATAGCCGTAAAAGGGGCAAAATTGGCAATGCTGAGTTGCTTTATATTCATACCCATGGTATCCGCCAAGGTTCCATGATTCGAGAAATGGACCGGGATATGGCACGGGGACTCAAATACTCCGCTGCTTTTTCCCTATATCTGCAATCCCACGGTTCTCCGCTTTGGCATTCTCCGCCACGGCCGGTACTGGAACCGGCACTCAAGGCGCATAAGGATGCTATAGGGGAGAAATTCAAAAAGATATACTTGGCCACCGCAAAAGCCGATGCCGCTGGTGTGGAAAGCGCCATTACCGGTGCTGGGCTATTTGCCCAAAATGTGTGCCGGGATTGGTTCACGGATCCGAGAAATGGATGGGCACCTAATTCGCCCGCAACAATTGCTCGTAAAGGAAGTGAAAATCCATTAATCGACACCGGTGCTATGCGTAAGGCCATTACCTATGTAGTGAGGAGCGATTAGAAATGATTAACCTTGCTGCAGTGATACATTCGCCGATGCTCTCACAGGGCGTCACTATCAAACGGTCCTCCGGTATTTGGGAAGATGGGGAATTCGTCACTGACGGAATTCCCCCATCAACCCTACATTTACAAGGCATTGTAACCGTTGCCTCCAGCAGGGATTTGAAAATGGTCCCCGAAGGGGATAGACAGTCCGGTGCTATGAAGGTGCTGACTACGGAGCGTTTATATGTAACAGGCGAAATCAACGATGAATCTAATTATTCAGACATTCTCGTTTGGCGAGGGGAAGAATACCGGATTTATTCCGTGACACCCGACGCAGACTATGGGTTTTATAGATCGATCGCCATGAAAGTACTTGGGGAGGTGCCTGCTTGATGCCAAACCTTACACGGAAGGAAATCTTGCGTATTTTCTATAAAGCCACCATGGCCACTTTGGGGTATGACCCTAACAAGTCCTATGGGACGAAAAAGCCGCCAGTCAGACTGACCTACAGTACATTTGGAAAGCCCGATTGGACGGTCAACGAGGATGTTATATTTTTGACATTTTCCGATGCTTCTGGAGATGATACCACGCAGCCGGTCCATGAAACATGGATTAGCGGGGAGCGGGACCTAACTCTTCGGCATTGGACAAATCGTGTGGTGCAGATATCCTTTACTGCCTATGGCCCTAATGGGTATGACAATCTTCTCAAGGTACGGCATGCGTTCATGGACGGCTCCGACATATTGCGGAAAGCCGACTTGCTGCTGATACCTTCTGCTGATACACCGCAATATGTACCCGAAAATTACCAAAATATGTGGTGGGACCGGGCGGATTTAACGCTCCGGTTCAACAACACCATGGTTTGGGATGAAACGGTGAGAGCCATCGAAAAAGTACCGGTGACCATCATCGACAATCCTATCCATACAAGCCACGTCAATACAGACAGTGGCATTATTATCAAGAAAGGATAAAGAAGAATGCCGCTTGATTTAAAAACTATCGTCAATGTGCAGGTCAATCTGTCTGCCCGTTCGGCTGCTAGAAAAGGCTTCAACGTCGCACTGATCCTTGGTTCATCCACGGTAATCAGTACCGCGGAACGTGTCAGAGTCTATACCAGCCTTACTTCTATGGTGCAGGATGGATTTACCGATGACACAGAAGAATACAAAGCCGCCCAGCTGTATTTTGCAGCAAGCTCCAGCCCGACAAAGCTGGCCGTTGGTGTAAAAGGCAGTGATGAAACTTTCCTGAAAGCCGCACAGGCTTGTCGCGAGAAGAATGGCGAATGGTATGTCCTGATTCCACTCAGTGCAGAAGATGGAGACATTCTGCAGCTGGCTGATTGGGTTGAATCCGCCAGCCCGGATACATTGCTGGCATATACCACGAAGGATGAATCCAACCTGTCGGATATCAAGACCGGTGAACCAGGAGAACAGACTGATGCCATTTTTAAACGACTGAAAGCGAAGAACTATCGTCGTTCTTTTGGGCAGTATAGCGGCACGGCTCATGCAGTGGCCGCCACCATGGGATATGCTATGGGACAGAACCGAGGAACCAACAATTCCGCATTCACACTGGCCTATAAAACACTTCCGGGTGTTGTTACCGATGATTTGACAGAAGCACAGGTTCAGTACGTGTGCGGTGATTCTGAAACGGCTGGTGTAAATGGCAACGTGTACGTCAACCGCGCTGATTCTTACGATATCTTGCAGGAAGGCTGCATGGCTGATGGCACCTATTTCGATGAAGTGCTGAATCTGGATATGCTGAAGAATGAAATTACATTAGGCGTCATGGACCTTCTGACCGCACGTCCGAAAATTCCTGGTACCGATTCCGGGGTAGGCATGATTATCAACGTCATCAATGTGGCTTGCGATAAATTCGTCAATACCGGATTCATTGCTCCTGGCGTTTGGAAGGGCGGTCCGGTACTTAGTATGGTAGACGGTACCATGCTTCCTAATGGCTATGTGGTCCTTGCAGAATCTGTAGATGACCAGTCTCAGGCCGATAGAGATGCCAGAAAGGCACCGCCTATTTATGTATGCATTAAGACCGCTGGTGCCATTCACTATGTCACCATTGCAGTTAACGTCAACAGATAAGGGGAGGTATAAACGCATATGGATGGTAAACTTTCCACCTACTCTTTCAAAGATGTCGTAGGCTCGATTCATTCCGGTTTGTTGGATGATTACGTATTTACAGGGGAAGGAACCGGTTCTATCAGTATTTCCAAATCTACTGAACGAACTGCCCATGATATCGCGGCAGATGGTTCCGTGATGGTTTCCAAGATTCCAGGAAATAACGGAACCGTGACCATTGAAGTGCAGCAGACAAGCCCGCTCAATGCCTGGTTGAATCACTGGTTCCAGACACTTTGGAATTCTAAAACTTCCAAGTGGGCAGAAACGACACTGCTCATTAAAAACAGCCATCTGGGCGTCATGCATGTGTGCTCTGGTGTGTCCCCTTCTAAAGAACCGGATACCCCTTACACGACACAGGGCAGCCGTATCACTTGGCAGTTGATGTGTGCAGATATCACTACAACAACTACAGATACCAGCACCATTATTACAGGCGCTCTTAGCGCAGCGGCCAGTGAAGCGGCCAATTCTTTGATCTAAGCATTTTACAATACCGGAGGAACCAAAATGCTGAAACAGAAAAACAAGATTATCGAAATCGATGGGGTGAAATACCGCCTGGGAAAACTGGATGCACGATCTGCTTCTTACATGGCTATGAAGACTGCGGCCGTATTGGCACCGGCTTTGGGAAGCGGTAATGGGATGGACGTCCAGGCAGCCGCTTCTGCACTGCCTAAGATGTCTCGTGCTGAATTTGATGAAATCCAGACCATGCTGCTGAAAACAGTATGCAAATTGGAAGTGGCAGGAAATACAGATATGCCTGTCCCCGTTTTGAAGAGTGATGGCAGCTTCGTCGATGCGGATATGGCTTATGATGCCATGACCGTGATTCGTCTCACTGCAGAAGCACTGATGTTCAATATCGGCGGTTTTTTTCAAGGAGCCGGGTTATCCCAGACGATGAAGTAAGGATAGATTCCGGGTACACTCCGTTTTCCTATCCCGACATAGATGCTTTTTGCTATGCGCCGGTGGCCGCTGGTCTTTGGAAACAACATGAGGTATTTGACGGGACCTACGATTTTGATGATTTACTAGATGCCCATGAAATTATGGCCGTAAAGGCTATTAATGCGAAGCGAGCCCATGACGCCGCAGAAAGGAGAAGTAATCGATGAGTATGCCAGAAACGATGGCAGAGTACCTGGTCCGTTTGTCGGCCGACATTGACACCAATTCCTTCAATGCGGCCATGATGGCGCTCAACAGCCTGATTGCTAAGCTGAAAAGTATCAAGGGAATCGCCGCCGCAGGGGCCCTTGTTGCTGGCTTTGCTGCTATAGGGAAATCTGCCACCGATGCCATTAAAGGCGTGGCGGCTGCAGATATGGAATTCAAACGCCTGGCGAATCAGATGTGGATCACCAAGGATAGCGCGAAAGCACTGTCTACGGCCATGAAGGTTATGGGCGTATCGGAAGAAGACATCGCCTGGATTCCTGAACTTCGAGAACAGTTCTTCAGACTGCGGAATGAGATGAATCAGCTAGCAACACCTGTCGATGCGGATAGGCAGTTGAAATGGATCCGTGAGATTGGGTACGACATCCAGTCTTTGCAGGTCAAACTGAAGATGCTGAAAGAGTGGGTGGTCTATTATCTCATTAAGTACCTGGGGCCGTTTATCAAAGAGTTCCAAAACTTCATTCGGTGGCTAGGGGATAAACTCGGCAAAAACATGCCGCAAATCGCAAAGAAAATCGCCGAATTTCTGGCGCATATTGTTTCTCTAGGTGTCACGGCACTCAAGACGATTAAAGCTCTTATAGGCACGGTGTATGACTTTGTAGATAGCTTACCGGCCAACGTGAAGAAATGGGGGGCCATATTTGCCACTGTCGGTGCCTTTATTATGGCAGGTCCCTTTGGCACGTTTATCATGGCACTTGGTGGTGCATTGATTCTTTTGGAAGATTTCATGTACTACATGAATGGCTGGAAATCTTCCAAGACACTAGCTCCTATCTGGGAGAAATTGCTGCAGTTTTTACAAGGGGACACACTATCTAATATCTCAAACTGTGTAAAGGATCTTTTCAAAACCGTGGCAGACGGCCTCGATGAAATTGTTGGCAAGTTTTTAGAAGGAATCGACTGGGAAGGAATAAAGGATTCCTGGAGTAAGGGAATTGGAGAGCTATCTGATGGCGTTTCTGCATTATTCAAATCCGTGAAAGATTTGTTTAACAAAATCTTTGATTCTACAAACGACAAAGCTAAAAGTCAGCAGCAATCTTTCTGGACTTCTATTGGCCAGTTCATATCCTTTTCACTAAAAAAGCTCGGGCAGTTTGCTGGGCTTATGGGTAAGATTGCGGCAACATTGGCATTGCTATTTCAAGGAGACTTTAAAGGGGCAGCCAGGATGTTGGGGGTTGTCGTTTCTGAAGGTATCAAGATGACACCTATGGGTGCTGCTTTGGGATATGTCTTCGGTGGGAATGAAAAAGCAAATTCTTCTGCAGCCATGCAAAAGCTGCAGCAAGAAGGCATTTCCAAAGAAGGTGCCGCAGGTATTATCGGGAATTTATCTGCAGAATCTAACGTGGATTCTAGTAATGTACAGAAAGACACGCAGGAAGAAAAAGAGATTTATCTTCGCAGGCTTCTGAATGGAGAAATGTCTCGGCATGAGTTTGTTACCGATGAAGTAGGCTTTGGGTTAGCACAGTGGACTGATTCTGACCGAAAAGGGGCCTTGTGGGACTATGCCGCAGAACGTGGGCTCCCTATTAACGATTTCAATATGCAGTTAGATTTTCTATTAAAAGAGTTGAGAGAAGACTACCCGACACTTTATAAAGCCCTTTGCAATGGCGATCTTACTGTAGAAGAAGCAAGCTATAAAATGCTTCATGATTTTGAACGCCCAGCAGATAGCGGATATAGTGTAGAAGTTGACAGAGCCAATCGTTCACAGCAAGTGTACGATGCAAATTCTTTTGTAAGTAATCGAGGCAAAAACTCGTGGAACATTAACCCAGATAGCTGGTGGAAGTCTACAGGGAATAGCTTATTTACCACACCACCGGCAGCAACAGTAGCTCCAGCGGCTAACAACACCACCAATACCACCATCGGCGATATCAATATTCATGTAGCCGGCACCAATGCAAGCGCGAATGATATTGGGCGCGCAGTAAGCGATGTGCTGAATGCCAGATTCGGAAGGGGGCAGATTGTATGAGTCTTTCTAATCTTCCGGGGATGACATTGGGCAACCTGAATTCCCTCTTGATTGGTGGTACGGCCACACTTCCATCAAAGGAAATGTTTCTGAACGCTTTATTTGCTGACGGGTATTACCCGCGGCAATGGGCGGCCGGTACACATGCACAGGGAGAGCTCATCTATTGTAAGACCAATATTGGCGGTCTGTTCTTCGATGCGGTTCTCAGTATTTCAACGGAACACGTGGCCACGATTACTCAACATCCTGTGCAAACAGGAGCCAATATCTCGGACCACATGTATCTGGAACCGGTACAAATCACCATGGAAATTGGCATGAGTGATGCCATGGCTTCTATGGTTCGCGGGCAATGGGTGGGCGCATACACAAAGTCCATCTCTGCTTATAGAAAGCTCTGTGAACTGCAGGCGGCACGCATTCCGTTTACCGTGCTAACTAGGCTGAATCAATATCCAAACATGGTGATTCGCTCTATTTCTGTGCCAGACGACTACAATACGCTCTATGGCTTGCGAGCCACTGTCAGCTTGCAGCAGCTCATTATAGCCAACGTGGCGGAGGAGAAAGTTTCTGCCAGAAACTGGACCAGCGGAGATGGGGCTAACCGTGGAGAAGTACAGCCGGTCCCTGAAAGGAAGTCAACGGCTAAGCGTATTGAAGAGGCGATGGGAGGGTAATAAATAATGGCCTATTGTAGAATTCCAATCACCTGTCATCCCTATTCCACGCAGACCTTCAAACTCACGCTGGATGGTGGAAGCAGGAACGTGAACATCAAACTGCAGCTTCGATACCACGATCTATTTGATATGTGGACGGCGGCCATTACAGACAACTCTACAGGGGAGCTCTTAGTAGATATGATGCCCCTGGTCTGCGGGGTGAATCTTTTGGGCCAATACAGACATCTTCGCATTGGAGAAGCCTATATTATCCCTGCTACTGATACGGACCTGATGATGCCGGATAATCAAACCTTGGGATCCACGTTTATTCTTGAGTGGGGTGATGCGTCATGAGTTTTGCCAGTGCTGCACTATCCGGAATGGTAGAAGATACGCTTGCGAAAAAGTGGGGCACAGACAAGCCGGACAAGAACGCCACGCCCACCTTGCAGCGTCCTAATGGCTCTTTGTGGATTAGGAAATATAAAATTCTCGTTTCCAAAGAAAATACAGAAGAACTATCCGAAGAGGACAAGAAGAATGGCAAAGTCAAGGAAGAGGAAGCTCTCAATGTTTCTGATTTGCATTGCACCTTTGAAGTTCATAAAAAACGAGACCGCGGCGGGATGTATGCGATTTGCCGTATTTTTAACCTGAATTCTGACACCGAAGATAAGCTGGTCATGGAAGGTGACCGGCTCATTATCGAAGCGGGGTATCAGGCAAGCACTACGGAGACTGTAAAGGATGAAGAGGGAAATGAATCCTCTGTCACCACGGATTTGCAGTACGGAAAGATCTTTGATGGGAAAATCATCTGGCCGTCCAGGTCCAGGGCTTCAAATACGGATTACGTACTGACCCTCATGGCCATTGATGGAGATCAACAGTTAAATCTCAGTTTTATTTCCAAAACCGTGAACCGCGGGCTGAACTCCAGAAAGATTATCGAAACGGTAGCCAATGACAGTGAAGTCAAAACACCGGTCAATAAGATTTCTGATGGATTATCTACCCAAGCCCTCCCTAGAGGGAAAGTCTTTTTTGGGAAGCCATATAACTACGTGCAAGATGTGTGTCGTGGGAATGCGGCTTCTTTTTTTATTGAAGATGGCAATCTCAATGTGGTACGGCTGCAAGATCTTAGTAAAGATGAAGCACTGGTGATTACACCTAAAACAGGGCTTATTGGTACGCCCCAGCAAATACAATTTGGCGTGTCTTTCAAAATGCTGCTTAATCCGGCCGTACACCTGGAATCTATGATTCAAATCAAAGGCGTACAGGTCAACGAAGCCTCTGTGACACCAGGCCAGCAGCAATCACCGCTTGACGATGACTGGATATATCAGGTCATCGAGTTAACCCATATCGGAGATACCAGGGGAAATGACTGGTACACCGAAGTGCATGGGATATCCCGTTATGGAAAAGGCTCACTGCCGGGCCTATTAGCCAACAGTGGGCAGAATGGAATGGGGGTATAGTAATGATACCTTTAAGCGAGCTTGCGCCTGACAGCCGCCAAAATGGCGAAAATAGGGCAAGAGAGCGTGAAAACGATCTTCGCGTGGCGAGTCCTGGAATTATCCAGTCGTTTGATTCCCAAGAACAGACTGTTACCGTGCAGTTGGCTATCAGGGAAAAACGGGTAGAAAGCGACGGAACGGAGCAATGGTTAGATATCCCGCAGCTGGTGGATGTTCCCGTTGTATTTCCAAGAGCCGGCGGGTATGTGTTGACATTCCCCATCAAACCAGGCGATGAATGCTTGGTTATTTTTGGTGACAATTGCATGGACGCCTGGTGGCAATCTGGCGGTGTGCAGAACCAAATCGACTGTCGTCGACACGATTTGTCGGATGGGTATGCTATACCAGGCCCATGGAGCCAGCCAAGAACGATTCCTGGCTATAGCACCAATTCTGTGCAGCTTCGCAATGAATCCGGCTCTGCTTACGTGGAACTGGCTGGTGATACAGTCAACATTGTTGGTGGAACCATCAACATCAAAGGCGGGACGGTGAATATCAATTGAGTGCAGCCACTAGATTGGGAGACAAGGATACCGGCCACGATTCCTGCCCGCCTACGGCTTTGATATCTGCCTCTTCCGATGTGTTTATCAATGGGAAAGGGGCTGGCCGTGTGGGCGATTCATACGCTCCTCATGGGTGCCATGTTCACAGTAGTCACCCTGGAAGTATTTCATCCGGGAGTGGGTCTGTACACATCAATGGGAAGCCAGCAGCGAGAATAGGGGATTCTGTTTCTTGCGGCGGTTCTGTCCAAGAGGGATCTCCTGATGTATTTATTGGAGGTTAGTCCATGATTTATAGAATGCTTGATCAAGACGGAGATTACGTCTTTGGCCGCGGAAAGCATGCTTACCTGGAAGGGGCAGAGGCGGTAGCACAAGCCATCAAAACGCGGTTGCTGCTCCTGTATGCAGAATGGTGGGAAGACCGAGAAGATGGACTTCCTCTTTGGGAAAGAATTCTCTCATCCTCAGGAAGCCCGTCTAATCAACAGGCCGTGGATTTCATTTTCAAAGAACGAATTTCCGGTACTACCGGCGTGCTTTCTCTTTTGGGATATGAATCCAATTTCGACAGTGACAATCGCAAATACACATTCAAAGCGGCTGTTGAGACGCTATACGGAACGCTCGTTATTTCCAATCTACAGGGGGTGAGTGAATGAGTTATTTTGCTCCCTATGTGGACGATTCTGGGCTGCATTTGCCAACGTATAACGATATTTTGGAAGATATGATTGACTCCATGAAGAAAATCTATGGGCAGGATATCTATCTCGAAAATGACAGTGCCGATTATCAGCTCCTGTCTATCCTGGCTCTGAAAGTACACGATAGCTACCAGGCGGTGCAATATGCATATAATTCACGAAGTCCGGCCACGGCTATCGGGGCCGCTTTGGACTCTGTAGTGAAGCTGAACGGTATCTATAGAAAGCCAGCCGGTTACTCCACTTGTGAACTTACTATCACAGGAACGCCATTCACGGAAATCATCAATGGCAGCGTAAAGGATAATACTGGGAATGTATGGAGCTTGCCTGCATCTGTTGTCATTGGTTCTGATGGAACGGTAAAAAGTACGGCTACTTGTAATGTAGCAGGGGCGGTGACGGCTCTTCCTGGTGATATCACGCAGATTGATACGCCTACCTTTGGCTGGAAGGCTGTCAACAACGAAGTGTCTGCCATTCCGGGCAATGCCATCGAAACTGATGGAGAATTGCGTCAACGGCAGACAATATCCGTATCAAATCCATCGCAGACCATGCTTGCAGGGACGCTAGGGGCTATTCGTGCTTTGAAAAATGTGGCCCGCGTATCAGTTTATGAGAATGATACCAATATCTCTGCTGTAGACCCGGAGAATAATCCCTTTGGCTTACCGCCGCACTCCATCACTTGCGTAGTAGAAGGTGGAAATGATAATGATATCGCCGAAGCGATTCTTTACCATAAGGGGATTGGCTGCTATACCAATGGAACAACGGTTATTTCTGTCAAAGATCAGAATGAGTATATAAATACAGTTCGCTTCTATCGTCCCAGCTACGTCCCTATCTTTATACACATCAAAATCAAGAAGTACACCGGTTATATTTCATCCTTGGCGTCTACGGTCAAGAGTGCCATTTATGACTATATCCAAGGCCTGGAAATTGGCAGAGATGTATCTATCTCCATGCTGACTGGCATTGTGGTGGGATGTAACCCGAATCCCAGCAAGCCGTTATTCGGTATTTCCTCTATTACCATTGGGCGTAGCAAAGAGGGACTGGCAGCGGGGGATGTGGATATTACCTACAACGAAGTGGCAAGTCCAGTATATGACAATATTGAGGTAGAATCATGATTACACCGAATCAGGAATATTACCGAAGGCTTATTACATCCGAGTACCGATTAGCACCGAAATTCAACGCTATGGTACGAAAGATGGTGGGATATAACTGCCAGCTGGATACATCTATCCTAAAAATTGTGGAGATGTTTGACCTGGACACTGCTACTGCCGACCAATTAGATATTATCGGTGCTTGTGTCGGGGTATCTCGTGATTTAACTTTTGAACCGACACCGGCTGGGCGAGGTGAAATCATATGCCCGTCTCCTACAGAAATGGCAAAAGACAGCGGAGAAGAGTCTATCTATATGGTTTATAAAACGCCAAGACCTTCTGATTTGGAAGAAATAGATGTCATTTGCGGATACAATCCACCGGATATCGAAGACGCTCCTCTAATTACCGATTCTGTTTATCGGGTCATGATCAAAGCACGAATTGTACAGAATATCTGGAAAGGCAATTTGCTCGATTTATATGAAATGTGGAGTAATCTGTTCCCGGGAAATCTAGGCATCCAAATTCAGGACTTGCAGGATATGTCCTATAACATTGTGCTTGTTGGAGAATATACCGGCCTCATGAGAGAGCTTATTATGCATGGCTATATCATCCCGAAGCCGGAAGGGGTACGGATCAACACACTGTCCTTTATCAGTACCGATGGCATGCCTATTTTTGCTTACGATTACAACACACTGAATTATAGTGGGTATAAATCTCACTGGTTACAGGCGAAAGAAACGGAGTGATGAATTGTGGCTAAGTCTAATTTTCGCGTATTCGCAGAAGGCGTTGCAGAAAATAATATCGAATCCGACAACGAATACGAGACCGATACACAACGTGTGTCCGGCGTAGTACCGGGCATTGCAGTTCCTAAGATGCATAACAAACTGTATAAACAGTCGACTGTCATGGCGGCCGCTTTAGCACAGGTGATTGTGCAAGCGGGGTTGGATGCTTTGGATTCCGATTATTCCGGATTGGTATCCAACTTGAGAAAAACCTTTGCCGGATCCGTGAATGGGTTAAAACCGGATGATAAAGGCAATATCGATATCTCCTCTCTCTTGCAAGGAATCCGTGACATGATTCCACCAAGAGTGGGCGATGTTATTGTCACTTTGAACCCGGAAAATCCATCCAAGAAATATCCTGGGACCACATGGGAACTTTTGCCTGAAAAGACATTTATTATGTCAGCCGGGAATACAGCCAAGGTGGGAGAAACCGGAGGAAATAATAGCCATAGCCAGTCAGTAGAAGAAATGGCTGCTCATGTTCATGGCTATTCTATGGGAACTGCTGGCGGGCATGATCATAATAGAGGTAACATGAATATTACTGGTGCTTTTTGGGGACGTGATGTTCAGAGTGGTTATGCAGGAAATGGAGCTTTTTATGTAAGTCGATGGGGTAACTGGAATGATGAAGGTGGTACATATCATGAAAATTATGCATCTGTTATGAGTTTTGATGCATCAAAATCATGGACAGGTCGTACTTCTTATGTTTCTCCACACTCCCATACCTTACAAATTCAATCTGCAGGTTCTGGGAAGTCGTGGGATACTAGACCGCAGTATAAAGCATTTTATATTTGGGTTCGCACAGCCTAAGGAGGTAAAATATGGCAACAACGAATGCAAGAATCCAATTTTCTACGGCTACCGTAGAAGAATGGGAAAAAATAAACCCTAAACTTCGAGAAGGCGAGCCGGTTATTGCAAAAAAGCCGAACGGTAAATACATCTTAAAAGTGGGGGCTATCGGTGGAAGTACCTATAAGGATAGTGTTCTCGCGTGGGACCAGGATGACGCAGAAGCGAAGATGAACACATCTACTACAGCAGCCGTTAATGCCAAGGCGAGTGCAACGGCGGCTAAGGCAAGCCAGGATGCGGCGAAAGCCAGTGAGACAGCAGCCAAAGCATCACAGACGGCATCCGAGTCCAGTGCCACGGAAGCAGCGTCTAGTGCTAGTGCAGCAAAGACCAGTGAAACTAATGCCGCCAATTCTGCAAGTACCGCCACCAGCAAAGCTACAGCGGCATCCAGTTCTGCTAGTGCCGCTAAAACGAGTGAAACCAACGCAGGTAAGTCTGCCTCGGCAACGTCCACATCGGAAGCGAATGCTCTAAAGAGTGCCAATGCAGCAAGTGCCAGTGAATCGAATGCCAAGACGAGTGCAACGGCGGCTAAGGCAAGCCAGGATGCGGCGAAAGCCAGTGAGACAGCAGCCAAAGCATCACAGACGGCATCCGCGTCCAGTGCCACGGAAGCAGCGTCTAGTGCTAGTGCAGCAAAGACCAGTGAAACTAATGCCGCCAATTCTGCAAGTGCTTCTGCAACCTCTGCTAAGAACAGTTCTGATAGTGCTACTGCTTCTGCTGGATCTGCAACGAAAGCTGCTACTAGTGAATCTAATGCGAAGGCGAGTGAAACAGCAAGTGCTACTTCGGCTAAAAATGCAAAGGCTAGTGAGACAAATGCGAAGACTAGTGAAACCAGTGCAGCCAATAGTGCCAAAGTAGCAGCTCAAAGTGAAGCTAATGCGAAAGTTTGGGATCCTACACAGTACGTCACAAAGGTGGCTGCTAATCAGCTCCTGAGAAACAAAGCCTATGCAGTCGGAGATATTGCATATAGTCCTAATCTCCCCTCTTACCTGTACCTTGAATGTATCACAGCAGGAACGACAGGAACTACAGAACCAGATATGTCAACCATAAAATCGGGGGGGTAACTCTTAACGATGGGACGGTGGTGTTTAGTGTAAAAACAGTGTGTGCTAGGGAATATGTACAGAATTTGATTCCAAAAGTACAGTATAAATTTATTTCTGGTGCTGATAATGTCCTTGCGAAGAATCCTATTTATGCTATTAAATTTGGTCCTTTAGTTATGGTTACATTTAGTTTTGCATGTCACACTACTAACACTTGGGGTGGACTAATGAACACAATAACCGTTCCTTGGAAAGCAAAATATAGTGTAGTTACGGCAGTTGATGGACAAGGCGAAGTAGTACGTACTGCAAGTATAGATACAGGCTCAAATATTATTAACATACAGGAATTTTCGTATACATGGAAAGATTGTTGGGTTAGAGGGCAACTTATTTATTTTACCGATGATTAAAAGGAGGACTTATGGAAATACAAGATGGAACTGCAAAGTTTAAGGTACGAACGAAAATTAGCAAAGAAGAAGTACAAGAATTTGCTGATAAGTTTATCGTAAGAGAAGATGTTATTCAAAAGGCACAATTCATTAAAACAGATTACATTCAGGTAGTAGTACCATATGAAATAATAACAGGGTACAAGCCTTTTATTATAACTACGTCTACATCGGGATATCCTGCTTATTTTAATCCAGATTATAAATGGATGAATAGTGATGGTACTTTGCAACTTTATGTACAAGGTGTGTTACCGACTGATGAAGAGTGGCAAACCATATTATCAAGTATTAGCACTATAACGATTCATACTATTTTTATAAAAGATGAATAAGGAGAACACAATGATTATTACTGATGGAACATGTAAGTTTCGTGTAAGAAAAATCGGGGGGGGTACAGGCAGATATCGTCCAATTCTTCGCAGGTTCTTCTGCCCCTAAAGGTTGGCTGGTTTGTGATGGCTCGGCGGTATCGCGAACGGAATACGATGAACTCTTCGAAGTTATCGGTACAACGTATGGTGCAGGGGATGGCAGTACAACGTTCAACCTTCCGAATCTGATTGATAGATTCGCAGAAGGTGGAAGGGACGTTGGCACGAAGAAGGCAGCAGGATTGCCGAATATTACTGGGGAAGTAAACAGTGCATGGACAGCTGCATTTGATTCTGGTTATGGCTGCTTTTCTGTAAAACATATTACGGGAAATCCTCCAGTAGAAGCTAGTACATATATGAAATCTAATAATAAAATAATACTAGATGCTTCTCGCTCCAATCCCATCTATGGTTCTTCCGATACCGTCCAACCGCCGTCTCTCGTGTTACTGCCGATTATTAAATACTGATACAGTTTATGGACTAAGAGTAACAAAAGGAGTGGATATATGTGAATTCATGGGATAGCATTGCGGCCATGCTAACTATTGCAGCAACACTTTTCGGGGTATTTAATTACGCAGTGATTAGACCTCTTCAAAAATCTATTGATGTCAATAGCGACGTGTTGGCCGAATTGAAGCGGGAGCTAGAACGAAGTGCTGCTGATCGTCGTTCTTTAGATGCTCGCGTTTCTGCACTGGAAGAAGCACATAGTATCAATAAAGAGCGCATTACTCACATGGAGGAAGTATGGGACAACTTAAAAGGAAAATAAGAGAATATTTAAAAATGTTCAAATTCAAAAAAGGAGATAAGGACGCTATGAAGCTAATTAAGTGGAGCGTCCGATATCTCCTTTTTTGTTTACTCCTGTATCTGGTCATGACTTTTTATGAATGGGCAGCTACCGGCCATCCGAACCTGGCAGAATTCAAGAGCTACATCGGTATCGTTGGTGGCCTGGTTGTCGCAATTCAGGGCCTTAGTCGCTGGTTAAAGGATACGGATAACGATGGAGTCCCAGACCCTGCACAGTCAGATCCGGGACCTAGACCACCCGTTTTCAAGAAGGAGGAAACCAAATGACAAGGGAAGAATTAGCTCGCGCCATTGCGGACGGGATTATTGCCACTCACGTGGAAGGAGAGTTCGATTCCGTCTCCTGTAGCACCGCTGGCGATTATCCGTCCATTGGTATTTCTCAGTGGGAAGGCGACCGGGCAGATGATTTGCTTGCTCGGATTTCTGGCGGAGACCGCTATGCCGGACTATCTTATTCAGACATTGCGTCTAGTGGTGAGTTGTGGAATTTAGAAGAACTTCTTCGCTCAGAAGAGGGGCAAGAAGCACAACGTCAAAAGCTGGCAGAAGATTGTTTGGATTACGTAGACGCCCTGTGGGAGATTCCAACTTTGGACGATACCAGATGCACCATCTACGCCGGTATCTGGTGCCCAACTTCCACATCCGTAGTGTGTCGTTTTCTGACGAATCGCCAGTGGAACTATGACTTGCGCAACCTACACACCGTGAGAGCCCTGTTCAAATACCAGTATGCTCATGCGGCAGGATGCGATGAGTATACCGAAGGGTATGCGAATCGTGCAGATGCGACTTACGAGTATGTAGCTGGTCTTGATTTATGAAACATGTCCACATCGGAAATATGCGATTGAAATAACAGCCCTCACAGGCATTTTCACGGTACTTCTTGAGTAATTTATCAAAAGGATAGCGCGGAGGCCTGTGAGGGGCAAAATTCGCAATATTTCGCTAAACGGCTTTAAAAAAGGAGGTATCCAATGTGCAAAAAAGCAAAATTGATAAGCTGTGGATTATACTTACTGTTGCTTTTATCATTACCTGTGCATATTTCTTATGGCGAGGAGATTATGGCGTTAGAACCAATGATGCAGATCTCCGTGACACAGTACAACAGTCTCAAAGAGACGTCCAACAAGCTCAAAGCGGAATTAGCTCTGCAAGAAGAGAGAATCAATCTGCTAGAGAATCACTCACAGACCTCGAACAAGGAATTGGAAGCGCTTCAGACCGAGTTGCTGGATTGCAAGACCAAGCTGCAGCAGACCGAAAACTCATTGCAGAAATCCGAGATGGCAATGCAAAATGCCGAGGGCTCTCTGACGAACTTGAACGAACGCTTGCAGACGTTGAACGACAAAATCAAAAAGCTGGAGCACAAAACAGTCATAGCTAAAAGGCAGCGAGATGTATGGGCAGGAGTTTCTTTGGCTTCTGTGTTATACTTATGTATAAGAAAATAAACTCTTAGCAACAGCGACTTGCTATTCATGCTGGAATGGAGCTTTTTTTATGAGAGAGAAAAGTCCAGGCAAATGGGGGAAATCGTGGGTGCAATCAGGTTCAAAATCAGGAATTTCACCCATTTTTACAAAATTGAGAAGTACAAAAAAAGCTAGATTTTATCGAATAAAATAGACGGTTGAAATTGATGAATATTACTCCGGAACCAGGTGTCGAGAG
>DBLC01000176.1:24546-24995 GCA_002297935.1 Dialister sp. UBA734 | reverse complement strand
CGAATCCCTCTAGACGCACCAGGACATTGCTGGGAAACCAGTTCATATAGAAAAACTCCGTCAATCATTTGATTTACGGAGTTTTTTCGTTATATACTTATGGTGACTGGTGACTGGGGGAAGTTTTGCCTAACAAATACAAAAGGAGAATGGCTTATGGATCATAAAGAGAATTATACCGCTCCGGCGGAGGAACAGGAGTTAACGGAAGAAGAGTTACAGGAATTTATGGCGTCCTACAAGAAGGAATTGGCTCGGATTTATAAAATGGCCAGTGCGAAGAAGGCTTTCATGGTGAGGCAGAAGTTGCCCAATCTCAAAATGGCACTGGAAGAATGTGATCAGGACATGCGGAAAGATATTGATGAATTGAAGCATAAGTATGGGATACATTATTAAAGGAAGCAGGTACTCGCTGTTTCTGAAATAAATGCGTAATGCGTAGTGCG
>DBLC01000176.1:0-24502 GCA_002297935.1 Dialister sp. UBA734 | reverse complement strand
ACAATTCATAAAGCGCCCCATAGTTTTTATAGTATGAGAAATGTGAAATTTTTTACAATTTTCCATTTTTCTCTTGCCAAATCGAATTTCATATGGTATACTCTTTTCATCGCTTGAGACGAGAGCGAGTTTCTGAAAAGACTTTGAAAAAAGTTCTTGACAGAAATGAAACAAACGAGTATAATTAATCTCGTTGAACGGATCATTAGCTCAGCTGGCAGAGCACCTGACTCTTAATCAGGGTGTCCGGGGTTCGAACCCCTGATGATCCACCAGAAATGTAGTCCGAAGTTATAAATAACTTCGGACTTTTCTTTTTTTATCTAGATATTCTAAATTGCAAGACTTCTACCAAAAGATAAATACCATCCTGCAAATGTCTGCGGGATGGTATTTTTTGTATACATTTTCTATTCTACTTTCCCCTTGTTTCGCTGGTGACCATTTTGTACAATAAAGAAAAAGAAAGGAAGATTCCCATGTACGTTGGTGTAGATATGACAAAGGTGGATCGCTGGCAACAGATGGTGGACGAACATCCCCAGCGGCTGGAGCGGATATTCACAGATGAGGAAATTGTTCATTGTGAAAAGAAGGGGAAGAAGAAAGCCGAATCCTATGCGGGCTTGTGGGCCGCTCGGGAAGCGGTGAGCAAAGCTCTTCGCACCGGTTTCTCTGGGGCGTCCTGGAAAGATGCTTATGTGACTTGGGGCGAATGGGGCGAACCGATTCTCCATTTGGAAGGGATGCTTCTAGAACGAGCACAAGCCATGGGAATCCGAGAATGGTCTATTTCTATTTCCCATGAGGGAAATATGGCGATAGCTGTGGTTATTTTGGGATGATGCTAGTCGTTCCAATGTTTATAAAAAGGTGGGCAGTTAGCAGTAGGCGGCTGACGGTATTGGTGGACGGCCTCCTGCTAACTGTCTACTGCCAACCAATAGGAGGTAATCATGATACTGACGACGGCGGAAGAGGCAAGAACGTTGGATCAGATAGCCATGAAGGACTATGGCATTCCGGAGATGGTTTTGATGGAAAATGCCGGTTCTTCGGTGGTGCATCTGATGGAAAAATATATTTCCTGGGATAGTAAAGATGTGGTGGTGGTCTGCGGCACCGGAAATAATGGGGGCGATGGTTTTGTCATTGCTCGCTATGCCCAGGAAGCGGGGGCGCGGGTGTCCATTCTTTTGATGGGAAATGAATCGCACATGAGTGAAGCGTCTAGGTGCTATCGGGCAGTGGCGGAGAAGATGTTTATGAAGGCCCATGTGATTACCACTGCGAAAGAGGCTGCTGCTGAGATTAGAGAAGCGGATATCATTGTAGATGCTTTGATTGGTACGTGTCTCAAACGGGCCGTAGAGGGAGAAAAGGCTTGGCTCATCGATGAAATCAACGCCGCTGATGGATTGGTGATTTCTGTAGATATACCCAGCGGAATCGATAGTGATACCGGCAAGGCACTGGGCATGGCAGTGGAGGCGGATTTCACCGTGGCTTTGGGGGCTGTCAAACGGGGCCATGTACTATTTCCTGGAAGCGAATACTACACGGGACGGTTATTGTATTCTCCCATTGGAATTCCGAATTTGGCGAGGGCCGATCACATGAAATTCCCGGTCCAGTGGGAAGAGGACTGGGAAATCGCGTCGCTGCTGCCGATACGCAATCAGATTTCTCATAAGGGGAAAAATGGATTCATCGGCATACTCGCTGGTTCTGCTGGCATGGAAGGGGCGGCCCTTTTGGCTGGACAGGGAGCGCTCTATAGCGGAGGCGGAAAGATTGCGGTGGTGACAGTAGACCAGGCAGCGGACCGTTTGGCTGGAAAGATTCCGGAGCTGATGATTTCTTCTCTGGGAAATGCGCCTCATTTTACGGAAAACATGATTGAAACGGCATGGGAGAAAGCCCCGGCTTATGATGTGTTGGCTATCGGTCCAGGATTGGGACGGGCCAAAGAAACAGGACAGTTTGTGAAATATTTCGTCACTCATTGGGAGAAGAAACTTATTCTCGATGCGGATGCTCTTTGGGCGATAGCAAAGGAAGGAATTGATTTGAAATCCTGCCCAGGACAAATTATTCTGACGCCACATGTAGGAGAATTTGCTACTTTGACTGGTATGTCACCTAAAGAAATTGAAGAAACCCGCATTGATTGTGCCATCGATTTTGCCAAGAAGAACCAGGTGACATTGGTTTTGAAAGGGGCACCCACGGTGGTTGCTTTACCTGATGGACGAGCCTATGTGAATTCCACAGGAAATCCCGGCATGGCTACCGGCGGCATGGGGGATACGCTTACCGGTATCCTGGCTGGCCTTTGGGGACAAGGATTGGAAACCGAAGCGGCAGCAGCCTGTGGCGTTTATGTCCATGGCAAAGCTGGCGATTTGTGTGCAGAAAAAACGCCGATTGGTTACACTGCCAGCGATGTAGCGAGAATGGTACCGATGGCATTGAAAACCATCAAAAAGGAATTGCGGTAGTTCCGGTGACTGGGAAAATATTCCTAGTCACCAGTCACGAGTCACCAGTCTACCAATCAAGAAAGTAAAAAGGAGAATCCTATGCATATATTTCAAAAACTATATAAAATATTCATCGCTTTTATCTTGTCAGTGTCCGTTGGTTTGGTGCTTTCTGGCTGCGGCGGTTCTACGGCGGCGTCTGGTAGCATAGGCGGTGCAGCGCCCAAGGGGGATAATGGAAAGTCCAGTACGTTGACGGTGCGAATGCTGGATATCGGACAGGGGGATTCATTTCTCTTGGAAAAAGATGGCAAGTTTGTCATGATTGACACTGGTGATATCGAACACCGAGAGGCGATTGTGCAGCTCTTGAAGAAATATCACGTCAAAACTATTTCCAAAATCATCATCACCCATCCCCATGCGGACCACTTGGGCGGGATGAATGCCATTTTCAAAAATTTCAAAGTGGAATCCATTTACGATGATGGCATGCCTGCTAATACCGCTTCGTATAAAAATTATCTGAAACAGATTGAAGCCAATAAGATTCCTTATCAATCTTTGAAAGCCGGCGATGAAGTGAATTTCTTTGATGGTGTCAATTTCAAAGTGCTGGGGCCGGTGAAGAAAATCAAAGACCAGAAAGGCAATTCGGATTTCAATAACAATTCTATTGTGGGCCGTCTCACCTATGGCAATTTCTCCATGATGTTCACTGGCGATGCGGAAAAAGAAGAGGAAGCATCCATTTTGTCGCAGAAGGGAACGTTTAAGAGCGATGTACTGAAAGTGGGACACCACGGCAGCCGCACGTCCACGTCTCCAGAGTTCCTGAAAGCAGTGGCACCGAAGGAAGCCTTTATTTCCTGTGGACAGGGCAATGATTATGGGCATCCTCACAAAGCGACGGTAGATAAATTGAATAAAGCAAAAATTCACATCTATCGCACCGATCGGGATGGTACGGTGACACTGACCACCACCGGTAAAGAGTACACCATTCAGAAGGAGAGATAATATGAAAAAAGAAGCCATTGTGGACCGTATAGAAGGAAAGAAAGCTGTTCTCATCACAGAAGAGGAAGAAGAAATCAAGATTCCTGCGTCTTGGTTTCCCAATATCCATGAAGGCATGGCCATCGATATGACACTGACAGAAAATCCAGAGCGAGAACAGGCATCTAGGGAAGAAGCAGAAGCGTTGTTGGCACGGTTGCAGGGGAAATCGTCATGTGATTGACACCATATATGATACCAAGTATAATGAGCTTAGAGGTGGAGCATGTCAAAATGGGATAAATTGTTAATACGAATTTGTGCTTTGTCCAATGATTTGCGGTTCAATGAATTGAAAAAGGTATTGGAAGATTATGGATATGAAATGCATGCGCCAAGAGGCGGAAGTAGCCATTATACATTTAGAAAAAACAAATGTAGACCAATTACTATTCCTAAACATGAACCGATAAAAAGAGTATATGTTGAAATGGTAAGGCAAGTAGTGGAAGAAGAGGTGAAAAACGATGAAGACATTGAATGAATACTTAGCGTTGCCCTATCGTATGGAAGTGGTGGAAGATACAAGTGAAGGTGGCTTTGTGGTTTCTTACCCAGATTTGCCCGGATGCATAACTTGTGGTGAAACGGTAGAAAAGGCAGTAGAAAATGCCGTGGATGCTAAAAAAGCATGGTTGGAAGCGGCTTTGGAAGATGACGTGGATATTCCAGAGCCAGATAGCTTAGAGGCATATTCAGGTCAGTTTAAACTTAGAATTCCGCGGAGTTTACATCGATTGCTGTCTGAACATTCTCAACGAGAAGGTATTAGTATGAATCAGTATTGCGTATATCTCTTGTCCAGAAATGATGCGATTGTTTCAAAGGCGTGATTCTAAAAAAGCTCGTAACCAAGACGTTTGCTTTGGTTACGAGCTTTTATTGTTCACAAAAAAATATTTTCATCTTTACATTTCATTACAAATCCTTTATTATGATGAATAACATTCATGGAAGGATGTTACTATTTGTGAGCAAGGGACTAATCCCTAGCCACTAATCCCTAGCTACTAAAAATAAGGAGGCATTTTTTATGGCACAGACTAAGAGAGAACTCGTACAGGCAGCTCTTGATTGCAAACCGGTGGATCGTGTACCGGTAGGTTTCTGGCATCATTTCTTGGCAGATCAGAGACATGCAGACGCACTGGCCGATCATTCTGCTTGGGTGGACAACCTGGCAGGACATGACAAATTTTTCAATTCCTGGCATCCGGATTTCGTGAAAATCATGACCGATGGGTTCTTCCTCTATCCTCATGAACAGCTCCATGACCTGAAATCCATTCGTGACGCGGTAGGCATCAAACCATTGGGCAGAGATTCTGCATGGGTACAGAAACAGGTGGAACTGTGCGGCATCCTGACAGAACGGTATGGCAAAGATGTCATGGTATTTTACAACCTCTTTGCGCCCACTCGCTGCATCGAATTCCAGCAGACCGGTAGTGATGCGAAGACTGTCATCACCGGATTCATGAAAGAAGACCCGGAAGCATTGAAAGAAGTCATGGCTGTCCTCACAGAAGACATTGCCACCTTGGCGAAAGCCGTGATTTCCGATGGTCATGCCGATGGGGTGTACCTGTCTGTACAGAACATTCCTCATCCAGATATGACAGAAGAAAAATATAAGGAATTCATTACCCCGTCTGAAGTGGCTGTTCTGGAAGCGGCTAATTCCGTATCGGATTACAATTTGCTTCATATCTGTGGCTACATGGGCTGCCACAATGACCTGACCTGGTACAAAGACTATCCATTCAAGGCAGTTAACTGGGCCGTGGCATTTGAAGGGGTTCCTATGGAAAAGGGCGAAGAAATATTTAACCATCGCTGCGTCATTGGCGGTTTTGACAACAATCCAGAAGGTGTGCTCTACAGCGGCACCAAAGAAGAAATCGAAGCAGAAACCAAACACATCCTGGACAAAGCAGGCACCCAGGGCGTCATCCTTGGTGCTGACTGCACTGTACCAAAGGATATCAATCCGGAACGGTTCAATTGGGTGAGAGACGCCGCTGCTGCGTATAAGAAGTGATTTACCGCTTGTTGTGAATCAATGCGTAATGCGAAGTGCGTAGTGCGTAATGAAGGTAAGCTTGACACAATTCATATAGTCAGGCCATAAAAAAAGAACCCGGAAACTATGATTCTTTAGCTTCCGGGTTCTTTTTATTTATATTTGCGGCGCTTTTAAATTTTATGCGCCGCCACCTTCATTACGCACTAAAATTACTAACCGTATTAATATAAAAAGAAAAAGGACCTTTTTCAAGGTCCTTTTTTGTGGCGGAGCGAGGGAGATTCGAACTCCCGCACCGGAAACCGGTCTAACGATTTAGCAAACCGTCCTCTTCAGCCACTTGAGTATCGCTCCACATAGCTGACTTTTGTAATGATACATGATGAAGTCGATTTTGTCAAGAAGAATTTTAAAAAGCAGTGAGAAGTGTTAAGGGGCAATTGGCAGAAATCCGCTTGTGCTTACAGGTTGCCTAGGGTTCTTAAGGTTCTTAGGGTTCTCAAATATGCCGATGGACGTTAAAGTCTCTAGTCACGAGTCACCAGTCTACCAGTCACCTTTGTCACAGAAGAAAACATTCTATGATTCACGTAACGTGATGACATTGCCAGCATTTTCATGATAAAATAGGAGTGAAATTTAGGAGACATACAGATCAAGTATATTTCTGCTTAGGAGATGAAAAATGGTGAAGAGATGTAAAAAGTTTTTGGCCGCCATCGCTTTGGGCGTGCTGTGTTTTTCTGCAGGAGAGGCAAGTGCTTTTGAGCCGTATTATTTGAATGGCGATAAAACTCTTCCTATGATTCAGAATACCGGCGGAATTTACAATGATGGCAGTACCGGTTTATTTATGGATTTGGCCACCATGGAAATAGAAGATGTATTTCCCGATGGTCTGGCGGCGAGGGTGAAGGTATCTGAATTAACCAGTGCGGCCGTGATTAGCACCCAGGTCATTCATGCCCGGTTTGCCGAAGACGGTCGGAACTGGATCGAGCAGGCCGATGGGAAATGGCGGGAAGTATCAGAAGATTCTGAGGACCCGGCATCTATGGCGGTGTATTTCATGAAACAGGAAATGGGAGACGATAGCAGGCGAGAGGATTTTACTAATCAAATAGGGGCTATCACAGCGGCTAAATCGGACGAAGGGGGTACGGTGGTACCAACCGATGCGATTCCTCTGCCGTCGATTGTCCCCGCTCCAACGCCGCAGAAAGAGGTACAGCCGGATAATCAAAATAACAGCGAGGAACCAAAGAAGTCCGTCAAGAAATTGAAACCAGCGAAAACCAAACCGGCGGAGGTACAAGTCACCATCACCGAAGCCCCGCAGGTGGAAATTGTGAATACCCCGGATGTACAAGTGGATATCACATAAAGTATATCTGGTGACTAGTGACTGGTGACTAGTGACTAGGGGGGACCAGTCACGAGTCACCAGCCCACCAGTCACCAAAAAGCAAAGGAGATCTTACAAATGGCAAAAAGATACTATGAACTGCATGTAGCAGGCTGCACTCGGCAGCTTCCGATTTTGAATATTTCTGATACATTGGCTATCGCCGGCTTTGTTATTCTGGGCGATACGGATATTGTGGTTCATACAGGGAAAGCCTTGGCAGAAAAGATTCCCGCTGATACAGACCTCATCATGACAGCTGAGACCAAGGGCATTCCCTTAGCTGCTGAAATGGCCCGGGTTTTAGGAATGAAGAAATATATCGTAGCCCGCAAGTCTGTGAAGGCCTATATGGAAAATCCAATTTCTGTGGAAGATGAATCCATTACCACCTTTGGAAAACAGAAATTATACCTGGACCAGGAAGACGTGGCCCTCATGAAAGGAAAGAAAATCCTTCTGGTGGACGATGTAATCAGCACCGGCGGTTCCATGAAAGCCATGAAAGAACTGGCAGAAAAAGCTGGAGCTACTGTCATTGGCGAAGCAGCCATCCTGGCCGAAGGGGATGCAGCGAAGCGGAAGGACATTATTTTCTTGGAACCGCTGCCGTTGTTTGACGCAGAGTAAAGAGGCAGAAATGCAGTGAGAAGTTAGAAGTGAGAAGTTAGAAATGGTGGTGGCGGCGCACAAATTAAAAAGCGCCGCAGATACCATTAGATGATTTCTTTTTATGGAAAAGGTTCTGAAGATTCTCACGGTCCTCAAATGAGATGACAGCGCTAGCGTTTATAGTCACATTCGAGAAACCTGAGAAACCTTAGAACCTTCAGAACCCTCAGTAACTTGTAACTGCTAGCGAAATCACACTTTTTAACCCTTCATAACCTTGTGACAAGCGGAAGAAGTGATTGGTTAGAGAGAAGAGAATGGTAGAATGATAACCCTAATCCCCAATCTCTAGCTACTAGCTACTATCTATGGTATAATATCCAATACGAGTAATTCATATTTCCATCATTCATTTCCTACAGGAGGAACCCGATGAAACATCAGGAAATTGTGATCATTGTTGACTTTGGCGGACAGTATGCCCAGCTGATTGCACGTCGTGTACGTGAATGCGGTGTATATTGCGAAATTCTGCCTTACAACAAGAGCGCAAAAGAAATTTTAGCACAGAATCCGAAGGGCATTATTTTCTCCGGCGGCCCATCTAGCGTCAATGCAGACAATGCACCGCAGATTGACCCAGATGTATTCAAGGCTGGCGTGCCGATTTTCGGCATTTGCTACGGCATGCAGCTCATGGCGAAGACTCTGGGCGGCGAAGTGATCAAACCGGAAAAACACGAATACGGTCATACCGAATTCTACAGAGACGGCAGCTCCGCTCTCTTTGAAGGAGTTTCTGAAAAGACCGCTGTATGGATGAGCCACGGTGATGCAGTGGTGGATATGCCGGCAGGTTTCGGCCTCACCGGTCACACCGACCTGACCCCAACCGCTGCTATGGCTGATGAAGCTAGACGTTTCTATGCGGTTCAGTTCCATCCAGAAGTAGTTCATACCCCAGAAGGCACCACCATGCTGAAGAATTTCCTCTTCCACATCTGCGAATGTGAAGGTGGCTGGTCCATGGGCAACTACATCGATATTGCAGTAGAAAATATTCGTGAAAAAGTAGGAAATCACAACGTCATCTGCGCCCTGTCCGGCGGCGTTGATTCTTCTGTAGCCGCTGTGCTGGTTCATAGAGCTATTGGTGATCAGCTGACCTGCGTTTTCGTTGACCATGGTTTCCTGCGTCTCGGCGAAGCAGAACAGGTGGTAGATACCTTTACCAATAAATTCAACATGAAACTGGTTCACATCGATGCGTCCAAGCATTTCATGTCCCTCTTGGAAGGGGTGACCGAACCAGAAAAGAAGCGTAAGACCATTGGGGCCGAATTTATTCATACCTTCCAGGAAGAAGCAAACAAACTGAAAGACGTGAAATTCCTTGTCCAGGGTACCCTCTATCCTGACGTAGTAGAATCCGGTACTGCTACCGCTTCTACCATCAAGTCCCATCACAACGTAGGTGGACTTCCAAAAGATATGAAGTTTGAACTGATTGAACCACTCCGTGAACTCTTCAAAGATGAAGTTCGTGAACTGGGCCGTCAGTTGGGACTTCCGGAAGAAGTAGTAAATCGTCAGCCATTCCCAGGACCGGGCTTGGCTATTCGTATCATCGGCGAAATCACACCGGAAAGATTGGATATTCTCCGTCGTGCTGATTTCATTGTCAGAGATGTGATTCACCAGCACAACCTGGACACCACCATTTGGCAGTCCTTCGCTGTCCTTCCGGCAGCCATCCGCTCCGTAGGTGTACAGGGCGATGAAAGAACCTATGATTACACCGTAGGTATTCGTGCGGTTACCAGCTCCGATGGCATGACCGCTGATTACTTCCGCTTCCCATGGGAAGTGCTGGACGAAATGAGCCGCCGCATCTGTAATGAAGTGGCAGGAGTCAACCGCGTAGTCTACGATATCACTTCCAAGCCACCGAGCACCATTGAATGGGAATAAATTTCATGTCGCTGGTGCATCATTGAGAAGAAAGTGAATCGCATCGGTGACTGGTGGACTGGTGACTCGTAACTGGGAAAACATGACACAATCACCAACATCAATTGCATAAAATGAAAAGAGAAGCAGGAGTTGTTCTTGCTTCTCTTTTTGTATATACTGGAGGAAATAGGGGGGTAAAGCGTTGAGGCGGTATGCATGATTTCGCTTGTGATTATAGGTTACTCAGGTTTCTCAAGTTGCTAAGGTTCTCCGAGGGTGCCTATAGACGCTATCGTTATTGGCTCATTCGAGCAACCTGAGAAACCTTTATGTCAACGGAAGTCATCGTACATTTCACTTAAGTGCATACTGACAAATACGAATCCCTTTTACGGAGAAAGGAGTTTCACTATGTATACTTCTCATTATCATTCACCATTGGGAGACATGCTGCTGGCGGTGGATGATATCGGTCTCATTGGCATCTGGTTTGTGGGGCAGAAATATTTCGCTCCTAACTTACCCAAAGATGTGGAAGAAAAGGAAACGGACATTTTAAAAGAGGCCATTCGCTGGTTGGATCTTTATTTTGCAGGAAAGAAACCGGATTTCACCCCGCCGCTGCATCCCCAAGGCACAGTATTTCGGCAAATGGTGTGGAAGGCGTTGCTGACCATTCCTTATGGGAAAACAAGAACCTATGGCGAATTAGCGAAAGAGATTGCTAAGGAAAAGAATATTCCCACCATGTCCGCTCAGGCCATCGGCGGGGCCGTAGGACACAATCCGATTTCCATTATCATCCCTTGTCACCGTGTGGTGGGAGCCAAGGGAGAGTTGACTGGATATGCGGGAGGGATTGAGAAAAAAGAATTCTTACTGAAGTTGGAGAAGGTTCTGTAGAGATGCAATGTCATTAAGTTAAGCGAAAGATGCGATGTTTTCTTCTATACCAAAGGTTCTTAAGGTTCTAAGGGTACTAAAGGTTCTTAGTGACTCCGAATGAGATGATAACGCTAGCGTTTATCGGCTCATTTGAGAAAACTCAGAATCTTCAGAACCCTTAGAACTTATCATCGCTAACGAAATTATGTTTGCTAACGCAAATTCTCAACTTAATAGCATTGCTGTAGAGATGAAGCGTCTGGAGAATATGGATGGAAGGGGAGAATCCAGAACCCAATGAGAGCGAATTCATGCTAGGTGAGGAAGAAGGAAAAATGCAAATTCCCTATTTCCCCTATTGACAGAACCAGAAGTCATACCGTACAATAAGCACAACTTCAGATTATTGCAAAGACGCTATCTTTCGAGAGAGCGTCTTTTTGTTTTTCATGAATTTTGAGGGAGGAAGTAAGATGATGAATAAAAAATATAAAATGGTATTGGCTATGTTGGCACTGGCTGCCGCTACTGTAGGAGCTTCTATGACTAGTACTGTAGAAGCGGCGGAAAAGAAACCGGTCATTGGTATTACTTGGAAGAGCAACACCCAGGATTACACTGCTTTTAAGAAAATTATTGAAGCTGCTGGTGGGACACCGGTAGAACTGGATCAGGTAACCAGTAAAGCCATTCTATATAAAGCAGATAAAACCGTAGATGATAGTTGTATCTATCCGTCTGGCATGCTGAAGGAAGAATATGCCGATGCCATCAAGGATAACAAATTTGACGAAACCAATGTGAAAGAAGTCATGAAAGGCATAGATGGAGTTTTCTTTACTGGTGGGGAAGATATCAGCCCGTCTCTTTTCAAAGTACCACAGAAAGAAGAAAACATGGGTGAAGGCATCAATGCTACCCGCGATATATCTGACTATACGTTAATGTCCTATTGTGTGACCAACGATATTCCTGTCTTTGCGGTTTGTCGTGGTGAGCAGATGATGGGCATCGTTCATGGAGTAACCTTTATTCAGGACCTTCCCGTGTACTATCAGTCCAAAGGTGTTTACTATGATGGACTCCATAGAGCGCCAGTCAATGCTTGGGGACGTGACTATGTCCGTCATGATGTAAAGGTATTCCCTATCAAGTCTCATCTGTATGAAATTACTGGTACGGAAGATCTTAAGAATGTATCTTCCTGGCATCACCAGGCCATTGGCAGTCTGGAAGGTACGGAACTGATTCAGACGGCGGAAACGGTGGATAAAGGGGGCGTATCTATTGTGGAAGGCATTGAAAATCCAAATAAGACATTCTGCGTGGCTGTGCAGTTCCATCCGGAAAATGATTTAAAGCATGTGTTGGTGCAGGGAGAAGATGCAAAAGATTTCATGGATCAGGGCATTGCTTTGAGATTCTTCCAGGAATTGGTTAAGGCGGCAAAGAAATAAAGGTTTCTTAGGCGGTTCAAGGTTATCCGATTTCTCAAATAAGATAATAGTGTTAACGACTTATTAGTACATACGAGCCATATAAGAAACTGTAACAGGTAAAATGATATAAAAACTTCCTCTAGGAGAAGATGGTATTCTTCTTATAGAGGAAGTTTTTCTTTTCATGTATATTGCGCGAAAAGAAATGGCATCCACTAGATAGTAGCTGCTCGTTAATTCAAATTTCAACTAGAGGAAACTCGGATTAGTGGTTGCTCACGGTTGTTAGTTGTTTGTTGTTGGGGCCAAACAACTGACAACAAACAACTAACAACCGTGAGTGCACAGAAATCGGTACAATAGCCCGTATTCCTGTGCACTTGAATGACAAAATTTCATTGCATATATTCAGTAAACATCGAGCATATGAATTATCGAGCATCCGCTAGATAGAAATGGAGAAATTTCAAAGTGGAAAGGAATATCTGAATCCTGCCATTACGGTTTACCTTACAAAGTGACATTTGCTAGAACAGTGCATTCGAGACCCTCAGAATCTTGTCAATTGCCAAAAAGGCACAGAAGGAAAACGTCCCACCAGAACCTTTTACCTATGTTATAATACAAAAGATATTTAGGACATAGAAAGTGCTATTAAGTTAAGGAATTGAGTGAGTCGGTACAGTTTTCTCGAATGGGCTGTGGATGCTAACGTTATCCGTACTTTCGAGGAACCTGAGACACTTGAGCAATCTGTGCATCTTGAGAAACCTTTGTCTGGGAAGGTATCATTGCATGTTTGACTTAACGTAATGACACTAAGAGAAAAGGAGATACCATGAAATTACTCCGATTGACATTGCAGGGATTCAAATCTTTTGCAGACAAGACCACCATCGATTTTTCAGACGGTATGACGGTCATTGTAGGCCCCAATGGGTGCGGGAAAAGTAATATTTCCGATGCGGTGCGCTGGGTGCTGGGGGAGCAGAATGTGCGCAATCTGCGCGGGCAGAAGACAGAAGATATTATTTTCTCCGGTTCGGAAACTAGAAATCCGAAAAATGGAGCAGAAGTGACGCTGGTGCTAGATAATTCTGCCCATGAACTGCCACTGGACACAGCAGAAGTGTCTATCAGCCGCCGGGTTCTTCGGAATGGAGACAGTGATTTCCAGCTGAACAAACGGAGTTGCCGCTTGAAGGATATTCAGGAACTGTTGGCCTCTACGGGATTGGGAAAAGGGTCACTGGCCATTATCGGACAGAACAGGGTGGATCAGGTCTTGACGGCTCGGCCGGAAGAACGGCGCCTCATTTTTGAAGACGTGGCGGGGATTAGCCTCTATCGGATGCGAAAAAATGAAGGGCTGCGCAAGCTGGAACGCACAGCAGAGAACATGGATCGGGTGAAAGATATGACCGCTCTGCTGGATGAGCAGCTGGTTCCACTCAAAGAAGGAGCAGAAAAGGCAAAGACCTATAAAAAACTCTTGGTGGAGAAGCGGGCCATCGAAGCGTCTATGTCCCTTTTGAAACTCACCTCGGTCCGCCGTATGATGGCGCGGTATGAAAATGAATACATCGCTTTGAAGGACCAGGATGTGAAATGCCAGGCCCGGCTGGCCCAGTGCAGTCTTGCCAAAGAAACATTGGAAAAGGCACGGCTCACCCACCAGGAAGAAATGCGGGTATCTGGAGAAACGCTCTCCCAAGCGCAGCAGAAGATGGAAAGTCTTCGCGGGGATTTCCGCGTCAAAGAGGAAGCACTCCATCATGCCCAGGAGAAATGGGGGGAACTCACTGTAGCAGAAGAGGACCAGACTGAAGCGGAAAAGGAACTGGCCGAAGAAATTGAAAGTGCCAAAGAAGAATGGCAGCAGGCGAAAGCCGAATGGGCTCATTGGAGTGAAAAGAAGGAAAGTGCCGAGAAGGAAAAGGCCCGGCTGGAAACGGCGCTGCAGACCTCTGAAGCGGCCTACGCGAAAGCCCTGGCGATTTCTCGACAAAAGTTGGCAGAAAAAGAAAAATTGGAGCAGGATATTTCCCATAAAAAAGAAGAAATGCACCGTTTCAAAACCGAAAAAGAAGAACGAGATTTGGCAGATCAAGACAGAAATCAGCTGATTTCTCGGATGGAAGCGGAATGGAAATTGGAAAAAGCGGAAGAAGCAAAGCAGCAGGAGCAGTTGGCCCAATTGACCCAAGCTGGCGAACGAGATAGTCAGCAGTTGAAACAGGCCCAGGAGCTTCGTTTCCAACTTTTGAATCAAATGAATCGCATGGAATCGGCATTGGCAGGGATTCGGTCCAAGCGGGAATATTTGGAACATGCAGACAAAGAATACGCCAATTTCTCGCGCACCACCAAGACCATCATGGAACATCGTCATCTTTTCGGTGATGCCATCCATGGGGCGCTAGGGGAATTGATTTCCGTGCCGGCCAAGTATACCGAAGCAGCGGAAGTGGCGCTGGGCGGACAGATTTCCAATATCGTCACCGACACCACTGCATCGGCGGGAAAAATTATCCGCTGGCTCATGGAAAATAAAGGGGGACGCACTACGTTCTATCCGCTGGAATCCATGAAGCCGCGGTACAGCAATGGCATGGAACAGGAAGCCGCCCAGGAACCGGGAATTTGCGGGATTGCGTCGGCGTTGTTTGGATGCCAGCCCATGTATAGAAATTTACTGGACAGCTTGTTGGGAAAGACCCTTATTGCGGAAAATTTGGACGTGGCTCGGCAAGTGGCAAAGAAATATAGCTATCGTCTCCGCATCGTCACCTTAGATGGGCAGCTGGTCAATGCCGGCGGTTCCATGACCGGCGGTTCCATGAAGAAAAAGGAAAATACCTATTTCGGACGGAAACAGGAAATCGCTGGTCTGTTGGCGGAAGAACAGAAAGGCCGTAGTGAGTGGCAGGCGAAAAAAGCAGAAAAAGAGAAACAGGAACAGTTCTGTGATTCTTTGGCAGAAAAACTGAGCGAAGAACGAGAAGCCTGGCAATCCCTCAAAGTGGCTTTGGCAGAACGAAAAGGCCATCTGGAAGGTATGGAAAAGACTTTGGCAGACCGAAAGAAACAGGCCGAAGAGAGTCGTATTTCCAAAGAAAAAGCAGACCAGCAAATGGAAGTCATTGCTAAGGAGCTGGAAGAGGCCCAAAAGAAATGGGATTCTTTGGGAGATATTCCGGAAGTGGGGCAGGATATCCAAAGTCAAAAGTTGAAAGCGTCTTTGGAAAAGAAGAACCAGGACATTTTGCAGATTCATGTGTCTCTCACCAAAGCGGAAGAAGCCTTGGCGTTTGGACAGAAAATGGAAAAAGAGCGAGAAGCGGCTTTGAAAGAGCAACAGCAGGACCGGGAAAATCTGGAAAAAGCGAAAGTGGAAAACCAGGCACTTCGGAAAACGTTGCAGGCCGCTTTGAAGGTTTTGAAACGGGAATTTGAAGCTGCAGAATCGGAGTGGGAGTCCATACGGGACAAACAAAGTGCGCTGCAGGATGCGTCTGATGCATTTACCATGCAGCAAAAAGAGGCGGACACGAATTGGCGCAAGGCCCAGGAAGAATCGTCCCGTATCCGGCAGAATATGGCGGAACGGGAAGGGCGAATTGAAAATTTCAAAGCCCAGGAAGCGGATGAACTCCAATGGTTAAAAAGTGAAAATTTGACCCTTGCCGAAGCGGAAGCCCTGCGTCTTCCTGGTTCCATGGCGGATATGAAAGCCAAAGAAGAACAGCTGGCTGAAAAAATCGGAGCGTTGGGGACCGTGAATCCCAATGGGGTGGAAGCCTATGAGGAACAGCTGGCCCGGCGGAAATTCTACGAAGAACAGATTGCCGATCTCACCCAGGCCAGAGAAGGGTTGGAAACCATCATTCGAGATATCGACAAGACCATGGCAGAGCAATTTGCCGAAGCATTTCAGAAAATCAATGTGGAATTTGGGCGAATCATGCAAATGATGTTCCAAGGAGGCCATGCCAAACTGGAATTGACCGATGAAGCCCATCCGTTGGACGGTGGGGTAGAAATGTACCTGCAGCTTCCAGGAAAACGGCGTCAGCCCTTGTCCTTGATGTCCGGCGGCGAACGAGCCTTGACCGTTATCGCGCTCCTGATTTCCTTCATGGCCTATCGCCCGGCCCCGTTCTGCTTCGTTGATGAAATCGACGCTGCTTTGGACGATGCCAACGTGGAACGGTATAGCCGCATGATTGGAGATTATAAAAGGAAAACCCAATTCATCGTTATTTCTCATAGAAAGAAAACCATGGAATTCGCCGATACCCTCCAAGGGGTCACCATGGCAGAAAAAGGGGTCTCCAGTTTGATTACTGTGAAGATGGCTGATTATGTGGAATAACGGTGACTGGTGACTGGTGACTAGTGACTGGGGATTAGGGATTAGGGTGGATGTTCTAACTGTAGAGGCAGTAGCGGTTTTCTCTTTTCGAGGAAAGGGTTCTGAAGGTTCTAAAGGTTCTTAGGGGGTTCGAAGGTGACTGTAAATGATAGCATTATCATCTCATTTGAGGACCGTGAGAATCTTCAGAACCATTAGAACCTTAAGAACCTTTCTAGCGATATACTTCAAATGAATACCGCAAGTGGACTCGGAGCTATCCGTTAAAGAGGACGCCTAAGCGAGTAGAGACAAAGGTATTTTATATCGCTAGTGCGAGCTATCCCCTGGACTTTTCGCTATGCTCAAGTCCTATCCCCTTCTAAAGGAAGGGGACTTTTAGCCTAGCGTTTAGCGGCACATTCGAGAACCCTCAGAACCTTAAGAACCCTAAGAAACTTTAACACCTTGAGAAACCTGAGAAACCTGAGTAACCTGAGCAACTTGAGAAACCTGAGAAATATGATACAATGAACATAGAATTTTCAACGAAACGTATAGCAGGAGGCGTATTATGGGATTTTTTGACAAAATCAAAAGAAGTCTGACCAAGACCAAGCAGAGTTTGATTAAAAACATCGAAAGCGTGGTCATTGGCTATGCCCAGATTGATGATGAATTTCTGGAAGATTTGGAAATGGTTCTCCTTTCCGGAGATATTGGGGTGAAAACCACGGACTATCTGATGCGTCAGATTCGTCGCGGCGTCACCGAAGGCACCATCAAGAATACTAAAGAAGTGATGCCTTTCATGGAAAAGACGGTCATGAATCTGTTGGAAGATACCACTATTTCCCAGGAAAATACCCACCATCCGGAAGTCATTCTGGTGGTTGGTGTCAATGGGGTAGGCAAGACCACCACCATCGGAAAATTGTCTGGCAAACTTCATAAAGAAGGGAAGAAAGTCCTCCTGGCTGCGGCAGATACCTTCCGCGCTGCGGCATCGGAGCAGCTCACCATTTGGGCAGAACGAACTGGTGCGGACATTGTCAAACATGCCGAAGGGGCGGATCCGGCGGCTGTGGCATTCGATGCGGTGTCCGCTGCCAAAGCCAGAGGAGCCGATGTGGTTCTCATCGACACTGCCGGCCGTTTGCAGACCAAGGTGAATCTGATGGAAGAATTGGCTAAAATCAGCCGCGTAGTGAAAAAAGTCATTCCTGATGCGCCGCACCAGACCCTGTTGGTTCTCGATGCTACCACCGGGCAGAATGCTATCAGCCAGGCACAGAACTTTGGAGAAATTGTGCCTTTGACCGGTGTGGTTCTGACCAAACTGGACGGTACCGCCAAAGGCGGTGTGGTGCTCTCTGTCCATGAAGAACTGCATGTGCCGATCAAATGGATTGGTCTTGGCGAACGAGAAGATGATTTGGAACGATTCAATCCGAAAGATTTTGCCAAAGCCCTTTTTGAAACCGACGACCATATCTTGGGAGAAAGCACGAAGATTTAATTTCATATCTAGTGATGTCATGTTGGTGCATCACTAGGTATAAAAACAGATAGTATTGGTGGCTGGTGACTCGTGACTGGTGACTGGGAGAAAAAATCCCAGTCACTATTTTTATAAGGAGAAAAATATGGCGAAAAAAGAAAATGTCATTCACGTGAACATATGTCAGAAGCCGATTAAGAATATATATATGAGAGTACAGCGAGACGGCACGGTATTGGTGACAGCACCGCTCTCTTGCAGCAAGAAGCAAATCGATGAGTTTATCCAGAAAAAGAAACCTTGGATGGTAGAACATATCAATCAATTGGCAGAGGTGCCTACCTATCATTACCAATCGGGAGAAAAGCACTATTGTTTAGGTGAAACGGTAACTTTGAATCTGTACGTAATAAATAGGTGGGTAAAAGATAGGCGTAATTGTGGTTGTGTAAAAGAGAACACGGTGGAATTATATATGTGTTCCATGAGAACCGATCCAAAGAAGCTGTATGAAGACGTAATGAAATCCTTTCTATATGAAGGACTTGAATATATGGTTTCCACTTGGTCTGAAAAAATGGGTGTGAAGCCTGGACATATTACGATTCGCAAAATGAAAAGCCGTTGGGGAAGTTGCAACGTCCGCACTGGCGATCTCTGCTTCGCTCTTGATTTGGTGACCAAACCGAAAGCATGCATCGAAGAAGTGGTGGTCCATGAGTTAAACCACTTGTTGGAAAAGGGACATACCGCTAGGTTCCATGAATTGATGGCCCATTGGATTCCTGATTATAAGGAAAGAAATAAAGCACTGAACCAGTGGCCGAAGGAATTTGTGTGAGGATATAGGTTACTCAGGTTGTTCAGGTTTCTCAGGTTCTTTAAATCAGTGTTTCCCTAGATGATACATATCATGGCAGCTTGTTAGAATCGCTTCTCTCGCTTAGCTCGAGATATGGTCTCACCGTTACGATTAGATTCATCAAGCCCTTATCGCTAGTGCTGCGAGATTTCTCCACTCAGGAACACATCGTATTTCATAACTTTTCTGTCACAAAGTACGAATAGGATCGGTCGAAATGACGAAACGATGATAGGGCTAGCGTCATTAGGCACGTTCAAGAACCCTCAGAACCATTAGAACATTCAGAACCCTCAGTACCTTGAGCCATTTGTGTAACCTTGCGCCACCTGAGCAACCTTACCAACCTGTAACCACATCGGAATTAACCTTTCCCTTGTAATCATAGAGAAAATCGAATATAATGAAATAAGCTTTTTAATTGTATACGTCAAAAGATGTTTACAGGTTACAATATAGTATGAGGTGATCAAATGAGTGAATTACTACGCGTGGAGAATCTCCACGTTTCGGTAGGTGGAAAAGAGCTCCTTCACGGCATTAACCTCACCGTGAATACAGGGGAAGTCCATGTCATTATGGGTGTCAACGGGGCAGGCAAGTCGACGCTGCTTCATGCCATCATGGGAAATCCAGTCTACCAGATTACTGAGGGCCATATATATTTTGAAGGGGAAGACATTACTACCCTTTCGGTGGATAAAAGAGCCAAATTGGGCATTTTCCTTTCTTTCCAGAATCCAATTTCTGTAGCAGGCATTACCACAGAAAATTTCATCCGCACGGCAAAAGCCACCATTTCTGGTAAGCAGCAGCGCCTATTTCCTTTCAAACATCTCATGAAAGCCCGGATGGAAGATTTAGCCATGAATCCGTCCTATGCGGATCGCTATCTGAATGATGGGTTCTCTGGCGGGGAACGAAAGAAGAGCGAAATTCTGCAGATGCGTATCCTGGACCCGAAGCTGGCTATGCTGGATGAAACCGATTCCGGCCTCGATGTGGATGCGGTCCGTATTGTTTCTCAGAATATTTCCGAATACCACAATGAAAACAATGCGATTCTGATCATCACACATTTGAATCAGATTTTGAAATTCATTACCCCAGAATTCGTTCACGTCCTGATTGATGGCAAGATTGTCAAAGAAGGCGGTCCGGAACTGGTGGATGAAATCGAAACCAATGGATTTGATGCATACCGCAGCGAGGTGTAACCATGGCTGAGGAAAAAATAAAAAGCCAGGTCGATGACATCAATCGCAGCATTTACGATATCAAGGATAAGGTGGAATTTTCCTATAAAGCCGACACAGGCTTGACGGAAGATATTATCCGCGAAATTTCTGCGAAGAAGGAAGAGCCCGACTGGATGCTGGAAAAGCGTCTCCAGGCTCTTGCTATTTACAACAAGTTGGATTTCCCGCCATGGGGTCCTGATATTTCCGAATTGGATATGACCCACATTGATACTTACGTGCGGCCGAAAACGGATATGAAAGCCAGCTGGGAAGATTTGCCGGAAAATATCCGTGACACCTTTGATCGGTTGGGCATTCCGGAAGCAGAAAAGAAATCTCTTGCTGGTGTGGGCGCCCAGTACGATTCGGAAGTGGTGTACCACAATATCCAGAAGGAATTGGAAGAACAGGGCGTTATTTATGTAGATTTCGAGACGGCGGTTAAGAAATATCCGGAACTCATCAAACCCTATTTCGGGAAACTGATTACGCCGAATTATCATAAATTTGCGGCGCTCCACTATGCGGTCTGGTCTGGTGGTTCTTTCGTGTATGTACCAAAAGGCGTACATGTGCGGATGCCGCTGCAGAGTTATTTCCGCTTGAATGCACCGGGGGCTGGGCAGTTTGAACACACCTTGATTATTGTGGAAGAAGGGGCAGACTGCCATTTCATTGAAGGCTGCAGTGCGCCTCGTTACAATGTGGCGAACCTCCATGCCGGTGCGGTCGAACTTTTCGTAAAGAAAGGGGCTTCGCTGCGATATTCTACCATTGAAAACTGGTCCAAGAATATGTATAACTTGAATACCAAGAAATCTTTGGTAGAAGAAGACGGACATATGATTTGGGTATCCGGGTCTTTCGGCTCCCATACGTCTTGTCTCTATCCAGATACGGTGCTGAAAGGCGATCGTTCTACCTGTGAATTTACTGGCATCACTTTTGCTGGCAAAGGGCAGTACCTGGACACGGGCTCTAAAGTGGAAGCCTTGGGCAAGAATACGTCTATGACCATCAATTCCAAGTCTATTTCCAAAGCCGGCGGCACCGCCATTTATCGTGGCGTGGTGTACATCGGACCGAAAGCAACGGGCACAAAAGGATCCATCAGCTGCGAATCCCTGATGTTGGATAATGAATCCCGCTCCGATACGATTCCGGACATTGTGATCGAAAACGATGACATCGATTTGGGGCATGAAGCAAAGATTGGCCGCATCCCCGATGAAGATATTTACTACCTTATGAGCCGCGGTCTTTCTGAAGAAGATGCCAAGGCCATGCTGGTTCGCGGCTTTGCGGAACCGATTTCTAAGGCGCTGCCATTGGAATACGCCGTGGAAATGAACCGTCTCATCGATTTGGAATTTGAAGGCGCTATAGGATAAGGAGGGCATCATGGAAGAAATACGAGTCAACCGGTTGCCGCTTCTTACATACCGGTATTTACATACCAATGATACGCCTTTGGATTTTGAAGCACCAAAGGAAATGGGCGAGATTGCCTTTTCAGATACCACTTACGTCACGGAAGGGGGAACCCTTCCTGCCGATTTCGATGGAGCATCCAAAGAAACCGTGGCTGCGTGCCAGGCAGGACCGGCCTATACCATTCGGATTCCTGAAGGGCAGACCGCCTCTTTGACGATTACCCTGACAGCTCGTCCCCATTTGGCAGGACAGTTCCTCTTTTATATAGAAAAAGGAGCGTCACTGTCTTTGGTATGGCGTGTGGTGGGCGATGACGTGGAAGGCACATCTCTTCACGCGGCATACTATGAATTGGACAAAGACGCAGAGCTGACAGTTTCCACGTTGGAACAAGGCCATGCCAAGACCATTGTCTATGACCAGCGCCATGTGGTACTTGCTGAAGGGGCGAAAGCCCATTTTACAGGGGCCGAGTTGTCGGGCGAAAAAATCATTGTTCACAGCTACGGGAAACTACTGGGAAAGAAATCGGAAATGGTAGAAAAAGCAGTCTATGCGGGTAAGGAAAAGCAGCATTTGGACCTGTTCTATCATATCGACCACATCGGTGAAGAAACAAAAGCGGAAATCGATGTGAAAGGTGCGCTGTCTGATGAATCCAAAAAGATTTTCCGCGGCACCTTGGACTTCAAACGGGGCTGCAGTGGTTCCGTTGGGGATGAAGGGGACTATGCCATTCAGCTGGACCCGAAAACTAAAAATATTTCCCTGCCGCTTCTTCTTTGCACCGAAGACAACGTACAGGGCAACCATGCGTCCAGTGCAGGACAGCTGGATGCAAATACCATTTATTTCCTCATGAGCCGCGGTTTCTCCTTGGAAGAAGCCCGTCGCATCGTGGTGGAAGCCCTCATCCGTCCCATCATCGACGAAATGGACGAATCCATTCGAGAGGAAGTATTATCCGCTGTTAGAGAAAAGCTGGACAAGTAAAATACAGTGAGAAGTTAGAAGTGAGAAGTTAGAAATGGTGGTAGCCTGGCATAATTCATATAGCCAGGCAGAATTTTATAAAAACAAATAGACACGTCAGAAAAATGAAATTTTCTCTTTTATAAAATTGGCGGCCCTATATAAGTTGTGGGCCGCACCACCATTTCTCACTTCTAACTTCTCACTTCTAACTAGTAGAAGTAAGGAGTAAACCCAAATATTATGAATAGTGAATTGATACGTAAGGATTTTCCTATTCTGGAAACGAAGGTCAATGGGCATCGCATTGTGTATTTCGATAATGCGGCTACCACCCAGCGGCCGCTTCCTGTGGTGAATGCTGTCCTGGACTACGTGACCCACGACAATGGCAATCCTCACAGAGGTGCTCACATCTTTGCTATTTCTGCATCGGAAGCCTACGATACTTCCAAAGAAGTAGTGAGAGATTTCCTCCATGCCAGAAGTGAAAAGGAAATTATCTATACAAGAAATACATCGGAATCGCTGAACCTGGTGGCTCGTTCCTATGGGGAAACCCATCTGAAAAAGGGCGATCACATTCTGATCACCATTGCGGAACACCATTCCAACCTGGTGACCTGGCAGCGGGTGGCAGAAAAGACCGGTGCTATTCTGGACTATATGTATGTAGATAAAGAAACCGGTCATTTCCCGGAAGAAGAACTGAAGAAAATCGATGACCCCAGAGTGAAACTCTTTGCGTTTGCAGAAGTTTCCAACGTGCTGGGCATTGATTTCGATCCGAAACCACTCATCCAGCGGGCCCATGCCCATGGAGCCATCGTCGTTCTCGATGGGGCCCAGTCCACGCCGCACAAGAAAGTGGACGTACAGGATTTGGATTGCGATTTCTTTGCTTTCTCTGGACATAAGATGTGCTCCATGGGAGGCATTGGTGTTCTTTACGGCAAGGAAGAACTCTTGAATGATATGGAACCATTCCTCATGGGTGGTGACATGATTGAAGACGTGCACGAACAGGAAACCACCTATGCAGAACTGCCAGCTAAATTTGAAGCCGGCACCCAGTATGTAGAAGGTGCGGTAGGTCTGGTGGCTGCGATCAAATATGTACAGTCCATTGGCTTTGACGAAATTCGTGCCCAGGAAAAACGACTGGTCACTCGCTGCTTGGAAGGCATGAAGAAACTGCCGTTTATTCACATCATTGGACCAACCAATCCAGAAGAAAAAGAAGGTCTGGTGGCTTTCGAAGTGGAAGGGGTACATCCTCATGATGTGGCACAGATTCTGTCTGCAGAAGGCATCTGCATCCGCACAGGCCATCACTGCGCCCAGCCGCTTCACATTTACCTGGGCATCAATGCGTCCTGCCGGGCTAGCTTCTATTTCTACAATACTGTAGAAGAAGTGGACTATTTCCTGGACAAACTAAAAGATGTCAGAAAAGTAATGGGGTATGATGACTGATGGAACTGAAACAGCTGTACACAGATTTGATTCTGGAATACAACAAGGACAGAACCAACAAACGGAAAATCGCAGACCCCACGGTCCATGAACATGGCCACAACCCCAGCTGCGGCGATGACATCGACATCGAAGTGAAAATTGAAAACGGTGTGATCCAGGACTTGGCTTATACCGGAAGCGGCTGCGCCATTAGCCAGGCGTCCACCGCTATGATGGCAGAACTGCTGCAGGGACAGACCGTAGAAGAAGCACTTCGCCTGTGCCGCCTGTTCCTGGATATGATTCGCGGCAAAGTGACCGACGAAGCCCAGTTGGAAGAACTGGAAGCCGCCATCACTTTGAAAGATATCTCCAAAATGCCAGTTCGCGTGAAATGCGCCACCCTGGGTTGGCATACCCTGGAAATGGCATTGGAAAAGATTGAAAAGCAGTTGGCGGATAAATAAGTGACTGGTAGACTGGTGACTTGTGACTGGTCGGGGATTAGTGGCTAGTAGCTAGGCACTAGGGATTGTTTTTCTCTGCTGATTCCAGTGGATGTCATGAAGTAAGATGACGCTAGCATAAGGGTTAAAAAGGTTATAAAAGGTTATGAAAGGTTATGTTGCATAGCCTTTTGTAACCTTTTTTTGATTTGGGGACATGGTGGCAATCGTTAAGTCTATTTTCATTTGGCAGGAAATAGGATTTGTGACTGTTGTTAAGTTAAGGATTTGCATTAGTAGGTATGATTTCGCTGGAAGTTAAAGGTTCTTAAGGTTCTTAGGGTTCTTAGGTTTCTCGAATGAGCCTATAAA
>DBLC01000175.1:2204-12001 GCA_002297935.1 Dialister sp. UBA734 | reverse complement strand
GACTTAATACCAGATTGCTTTATACTAAGGTTCTGTTGCCATATTTCCGCTAGCCATCTCGTCTCAACTAGAACCTTTATCATAGGGTTCTGTTGCTGTGTTTCCGCTAGCCATCTCATCTAGACCAGAACCTTTTGACAACGGTTCTTCCTCTATGCTCCCGCCAGCCGTCTCATCCAGAACCTTTTGACAGCGGTTCTGCCTCTATGTTTCACTAGCCGCCCCATCTCAACCAGAACCTATGTCATAAGAAAAGCCGTGAAACCGATTTCTGATTTCACAGCTCTCACAGTGTTTTCCTTATTCTTTGCTGCCAAAAATAACAGTCAGTGCAGCAGCTGCAATGACGCCGCCCAGGGCCAGGATTTTTCCTGCTTTGGCGGCTTTCTTTTTATTGACGCCCATGGGTTTAGGGATCACCTTTCCGGTTTTCCGCATGGTGGAGAGTTTATTCATGGCGGTTTCAAACTTGCCGGTCAAGGATGTCAAAAGGGCCAATCCCTGTTCTGCTTCTTCCACGGTGGCTTCTTCTGCCTTTTCATCCAGTGCATCGTTGCAAAGGATGCGGAGCTGATGGAGTTCATCGGCGAAATCTTCTTCAATGGTGCCGTGCTGTTCTAATTCATTGATGCAGTCCGTGCGGTGTTCGTGAATCCATACCACCGGTTCCAACTGGTTCTTTTCCAGCATTTTCACCATGTATTCCAAAGCCTTTCCAGCTTTCAGCAAAGAGGCATCTGGATCATCGTCCACATACTGTTTGGCCTTCGTGCAATATCTATATAATTCCGGATAGTTTTCTTTCAGCGTTTCAAACGGTTCCATAGGTTTCTCCTCTTGATGGGTGACTCGTGACTGGTGACAGGAAATATATTTCCTGCCGCCTTCTTTGATAAAATCTTTATACAAATATATACCAATGAGAGGGGGATTGTCTAGTAGGAAAGTAGGCAGTTAACAGTTAGCAGTTCACGGTTCACTGCGAACTGCCTACTAACCACCAATACGGTTATGCAATGATTTCTTTTCCGGCAAAGGTTCTTAAGGTGCTAAGGGTTCTGAAGGTTCTGACGTTCCTCAAATGAAATGATACCGTTAGCGCTTGCAGGCACATTCGAGAAACCTAAGAACCTTTAGCACCTTAAGAACCCTCTCTATTGCATTTACCATGCTTTTCTTCTATATTCTCCTATATATCAAAAGTATTTGCATAGAGGTTGTAAAAAATATATACTACGAAAAGATGGAACATTATTTGTTTATTATAACGAAGTGATTGGTAGACTAGTGAATAGAAATATAAAAGGATTGTATCCCAGTCACTAGTCACCAGTCACGAGTCACTTAGAATTAAAAGGAGGAACATGATGGAAAAATTTCAGCAGGCCCCAGTGGTGGGTTGTACCCGTGTGGCAGGAGACGCAGAAGGGTCCCGTGCGAAAGTGTATTTCACTCGCACCATCGATGCAGACCATTTAATTCAGCTGTACAAGCTCATTAACGATGCCATTTATGGGAAAGTGGCTATCAAATTGCATACCGGTGAAAAACACGGACCGAATATTCTGCCCCGTGACATGGTGAAAGCCTTCCAGGCCCAGGTACCAGACAGCACCATTGTGGAAACCAATACACTCTACCAGGGCGATCGCTACACCACCGAAGGACACAGAGACACCCTCAAAGTGAACGGTTGGACTTTCTGCCCGGTGGATATCATGGATGAAGAAGGCACGGTAAATCTGCCGGTCCGTCACGGCAAGCATTTCAAAGAAGTTTCCATGGGCGGCCACATTGTCAATTACGATTCCATGATCGTTCTGACTCATTTCAAAGGCCATGCCATGGGCGGCTTCGGCGGTTCTATGAAGAACCTAGCCATTGGCTGCGCTGATGGCCGCATCGGCAAGAGCCAGGTTCACGGCGTTGCGGTGGATAACCTTCCGGAAGACTGGAACGCTTGGCCGGCCAAAGAACTGTTGATGGAAAATATGGCAGAATCCGCCAAAGCCACCATCGATTTCTTCGGCAAACACATTGTGTACCTCAATGTACTGCGCCGCATGTCCATCGATTGCGACTGCGCTGGCATCACCGCCGCTGAACCAACCATTCCAGATATCGGCATCCTGGCTTCCACCGACCTCTTGGCTATCGACCAGGCTTCTGTCGATCTGGTCTATCAGACCGCATCCAACCACGACCTGGTAGAACGAATGGAAAGCCGCCACGGCCTGCACCAGCTCACTGCTATGCATGAACTGAAAATGGGCAATGACAAATATGAATTGATTGAATTGAAGTAAGTTCTTACAGGTTGCTCAGGTGACTCAGGTTGCTTAGGTGACTCAGGTTCTGAAGTTTCTAAAGGTTCTGAAGGTTCTGAGAGGCCCGAGTACGTACTATTTCATTAGCAAGGTAAACGGTAATTAAGGAATGTCATACCATTTCTTAGTTACCGTTTTTTGCTTGGAAACAAATAATCCCCTTCCTTGGGAAGGGGACAGGATGTAAGCGAAGCGAAACGTCCCAGGGGATAGCTCGCTCTGGCGATATGAAAACATTTTCCTCTACTCGTTTAGCCGCCCTCTCTAGCGGCCAGCTTAATTATTCATCCTCTTCCTATCCCTTTTTACTACCAGGAGCAGTGAATGGTATAAAAGATTAACGTCATTTCGACCGACGGGATTTGTGCGAAATGACGCTGTAGAGTAGTCTGGTACTATGTTAGACAGAAGTGGAGAAATCTCAACGCAATAGCGGTAAAGGCACTAGCTGAGCCTATCCCGTTGCGGTTCTTTTCAGCTGGAGGGGATTCCGCTAGAGGTTTGAGATTTCTCCACTTCTGTTCAACATAGTACCAGACTACCCTGCATCCACATCAAGCACTAATCCCATCGGTCGAAATGACGCTAGAAATAATACGGATATCCTTAACTGAATGACATTGTCCCGACGGGAGAGATAAAAGCCTAATACCACCAGCGTCACTCGGCGCGTTCGAGGCCCTTTAGAACCTTTAGAACCTTAAGCCACCTGAGAAACCTGAGTAACTTGAGTAACCTAACCAACCTACCTCTTGACACAACTTACAACATCTTTTACTATAATAGAAATAAGAAAATTTATTATCTTAATATATTATTTATATCATTTCCTCATCTATACATCCTTTTTTATCATCTATTTCCGACACGATGGTGCCGCTTTCTGTGCAAAGGATTTCCACTATGACGAAGTACAAATTGATTCTGATTCTATTGGTTCTCATGTTGGTTGCTGGGGTTTCTTTTCTATTTCATATGAAAGGCCCCACCCAGAGAGCCTTCTCGTCCAAACAGGGCCTACCGGAGATTGTAGTGGGCTGCGATGACTACGCGCCTTTCACCTATCGGGATATCGATGGAAATATGAAGGGCATCGATGTGGAAATCGCCACGGAAGCGTTCCACCGGATGGGATATGAGCCGAAATTTATTTTCATCGATTGGGAAGCAAAGAAATTTCTGTTGGCCGACCGGAAAATTGACTGCATTTGGAGCTGTTACACCATGACCGGCCGTGAAACGGAATACAAATGGGCCGGGCCATACATGAAGAGCCGCCAGGTTTTCGCTGTGCTGCCCGACAGCCCCATTCATACCTTCCAGGATTTGGAAGGGAAAACCTTGGCGCTGCAATCGTCTACGAAGCCGGAAGATTTGCTCAGGAAACACGCCGAAGGGCTCCCCCATTTCCGCCGGATTATTTCCGCCCAGAATCGTGACTTGATGTTTACCCTTCTCAGCAAAGGCTATGCGGACGCCATCGCTGCCCATGATACGTCCATCGAGCAATTCATCAAAGATTTCGACCTGCAGTACCGCATTCTGGAAACGCCTATGCAGTCGGTGGACCTAGGCGTGGCATTCGGTAAACGAGATGACCGGGGATTGGATGAAGATTTGACCAAAGTATTGCAAGACATGCAGAAAGACGGAACGACTAAGACCATCATTGAGAAATACCTGCCCAATGGAGATCGTTACTTGGAGGGCCAGCCATGACACAAAAGCAAAAATTTCTCTTCAATAAAAAAGAATGGATCTACGGCGAAGTCTTTGTGGGCCTGTTTCTGCTGCTTCTGGTGGGCATTTTCTCGTTCCACCAAGATTTGCATCTCACCGAAGCGAAACTCCATAACATTGTTTCTTACATCAAGCTGCAAGGAAATAACGACCAAAAGCTGGACATTGCATCGGAATCAAAAAGTTTGCTTCGCATGGTGGAATCGGCAGAAATCATCGAGCCCCAGCTGCGGGGCGAAGCCATCAATGAGGACATGGCGAAAACGTTGACGGAGCGTGGCTATCTGACCGGTTTGATTCTCTTGGATGCCAATGGACAAATCCAGTACAGTTACGATACAGAGAACAAAAATGCAGCGGAACTGATGCCTAGCCTCAACCTGCCGGCCCTGCTGGACGTGGCCCATTTCCCAGAAAAGACATACACTGTCCGAATCACCGGAAAAGATTTGAACTTCATCGACGTGGCCGCCGTGGGCCGGCAAGATACACCGGGGATTCTTCTGGTGTACTACCGGACCCCCAGGAAATATGTCCAAACCTTCAGTCACTCCGTCCGCATGATGCTCCACGGCTATCGCCAGGACCATGATGAGACCGTAGTGATTGTGCGCAAAGGCCGCATCACCGCTGCCACTGACGAAACCATGATTGGCCGTTCTGCCGATGACATAGAACCCCTGCGACTCATGAACACCAGCAGCGTAGAAGATCGGATTGTGCCGATTTCTTCCCATTGGATTTCCGGCTACGGCCTGCTCCAGAAGAGCCGGGACAATTACATTTACGCCTACCTGCCGGCCAGCAACGTATTTATCAATACGCCAAGAAATATGGTGATTTTCATTTTCTTCTACCTGATTATCCTGATTTGTATCCAGGCCATCCGGTGGAATCTGGAAAAAGGATACCAGCAGCAGCAGCTGTCCCTGCAGATGGAATACAACCAGAAGCTGCAGCTCAAAAATGAAGAATTGCAGCACGCAGTCATCGAAGCCCAGACCGCCAATGCGGCCAAGAGCAGCTTCCTGGCCCGCATGAGCCATGATATCCGCACCCCATTAAATGGCATCATCGGTCTGTTGAAAATTGACCATATCAACGAATACAATACAGAAACCATTCGGAAAAACCGGGAGAAAATGCTGATTTCTGCAAACCACCTGCTATCTCTTATCAATGACGTGCTGCAGATGAGCAAACTGGAAAGCGACGATGTGGTTCTCTCCAAAGAACCGGTCTTGCTGTCCCAGCTTCTTCATGACATGGTTTCCATCGCCGAAATTCGAGCCCACGATGCAGAGATTCAATGGAAATGGGAAGAACCCCATGACCACAACCTGGACGTGTCGGTGTATACCAGCCCGGTTCATCTGCGGCAAGTATTCCTCAACATCTATGAAAACTGCATCAAGTACAACCATCCCCAAGGCCGAGTAGCTACGGAAATCCAATGGGTCGATGGCAACGAAAAGCAAGTCACCTTCCGCTGGATCATTCGAGACACGGGTATCGGCATGAGCCAAGAATTCCAGAAACATCTTTTTGAACCCTTCGCACAGGAACACTCCGACGCCCGCACGGTCTACCATGGCACTGGACTGGGCATGGCCATCGTGAAACGAATCATTGATAAAATGAAGGGCACCATCGAAGTGAAGAGCACCAAAGGGGTCGGTTCCACCTTCATCATCACCCTCCCCTTTGAAATCGCTCCTACCGTGAAGCCCAAGGAAATCCCATCCTCTGCACCGGGCAAGAAAAAGGAAAAGCCTCTCCAAGGGATGTATTTCCTACTGGCTGAAGACAATGAACTCAATGCAGAAATCGCCGAAGCCCTCTTAGAAGAAGAAGGTGCCACCATCACTTTGGTGGAAAACGGTGAACAAGCGGTGCGGAGCTTCGTAGACCAGCCCGCTGGCACCTATGACGCCATTCTCATGGATATCATGATGCCCCTCATGGACGGTCTCACCGCCAGCCGGGCCATCCGCGACCTGGACCGGAGCGATGCGAAAACCATTCCGATCCTCGCCATGACCGCCAACGCCTTTAAAGAAGACGAAACCAAGTGCCTCGCCGCCGGCATGAACGCCCACCTGACCAAGCCATTGGATATGGAAAAAGTGGTCGCTGCGATTTTGAAATATTGTCGGTGACTGGTGACTGGTGACTGGTGACTGGTGACTGGTGACTGGTGACTGGCGACTGGGGACTCTGGCCGTAACCGTCAGTATTTCGTATCCCATAAACAATTTTCATCAAAACAAAAAACGCTATCATCTATTTCTTCTTGATGATAGCGTTTTTACATTGCAGTAGGAATACCCCTTTATAACCCTTATAACCCTTATAACCCTTTTCCCCTTTTTCTCGATACGATTTCATATCAGTTGAGAAGAAAGGAATCAAAGATACCCTAATCCCTAGGGCCTAGCTACTAATCCCCAGTCACCAGTCACTGTTTTTTCCTATCCCACCACCAAAACGCCACATACAGTGCAGCGGAAATGCCCACCACAATGAGCAAGCGGTCCATATGGTCCCCCATGGTGACCGCATCGTGTCCAATCAGTGCTTCGATGGCGGTGGCGGGAAATTTCCCGATGAAAGAGGACACGGTGTAATCCCAAAGGCTCATACGAGACAACGCGCCCAGGGCATTGAGGGCAGCCGCCGGAAAATAGGGAATGAGCCTGGCAATCAGCATGACTCGGAAACCGTTGGTCCGGCTCTTTTCGTCCCATTCTTTCAATTTCTGGTTCTTCGCAATCAGCTGCTCTGCCCCATCTCGAAGAAAGGTACGGAAAAAGAAAAAACTGATCACCGCGCCTACGGTCTCCGCCACCCAGGCCAGCAGAATGCCCGGCACGATACCAAAGATGAGCGTGCAGGATGCAGAAAAAATCATTGCCGGCGGAAAACCGATGGCGTTAAAAATCACAGTCAAAAGGAAAGCGAATGCCACCGCCCACTCTCCATAAGAGGCGATGTATGCAGCGATTTCCACCAACTCTCCCCGCTTCAGCAGTTGCCATATGTCATGAAAAAAATCGGGAACAGCCACGTAGGCCGCTCCCAATAGCAAAACGATACAAAGTAAAAGCCCGATTTTCACCAAGCCTTGTGCATGTGCTTTCATAGCCTACCTCCGATGAGGCTATTATAGCATGAGATAGCGGGGAAAGGCGAATCGCTCTATTTCTACTAAAAAGTGTATATATAAGGTTATTATTCTACTGACTTCTATATCAAACAAAGTAACATAAACCGCTATGCTAAAGGTTAAAAAAGGTTATAAAGGGTTATAAAGGGTTATAAAGGGTTATGAAACGATGGAAACCGCATAACCCTTTATAACCTTTTTTAACCTTATTGAAATCGGCATGTAACACTATGTTTGAAACAGGAATCAGCAGAATAATAACCTTTTATACCTGTGGTGCTCCCTCATTTGACGCACCGGCACCTTTGCTCCCCATTATTTTATAAACCCTACCTGCGGCAGAATCTTAGCGAGCTGTTCTTCTTTTCTCTTATTGTATTCCACTTTCTTTTCTTCAAAGTAATTTCTGCCGTCTGCATCGATGGAAACGATCAGGGGGCCAAATTCTTTAACGTGGCAGTGCCAGAGGGTTTCTGGCATGCCCAGATCTTTCCACTGGGCTTCTACGATTTCCTGTACTTCTTTAGCAGCTACGACTGCATTGCCGGCTGGGAATACACAGTGAATGGCGCCGAATTCTTTACAAGCCCGCTGGGTATTTTCTCTCATACCGCCTTTGCCTACAATGACACGGACACCAGTGGTCTTGACGAATTCGTATTCAAATTTTTCCATTCTCATGGATGTGGTAGGTCCTACGGAAACCATTTCGTAGGTGCCATCGTCGTGAGGACGAATGATCGGGCCAGCGTGCAGAATGGCCTTGTCTTTGATATCCACCGGAATGTCACGGCCTTCTTCCACCACTCTGCGGTGAGCCACGTCACGGCAAGTGGTCAAATCGCCGGACAGGTATACAATATCTCCGATATGAATGTCTTTCAAATCTTCTCTAGAAATCGGAGTGACTAAAATTTTTTTATCTTCTTTTACGATAACGGACATGTTGATTGCTCCTTTCGTATTGTCTCACATTTTCAAAATGTTGTTGGTTGTTAGTTGTTGGTTGTTTGGTTTATGTACCAAGTTCAGATTTGACAATTTTCCAAGAAGAATTTCCCCATTGGTTTAAGGTTTATATTTTCCATTAAACCTTAAACCCTAAACCAATGACAATTTCCCTTCGTGAAAGTTGGAAATGCAGTTTCCGAAGCATAAACCAACAACAAAATCGCTACTGACTTATTCCTTATATACGAACTTGCTATGTGTATCAGTCTTGAAGTTCAGGTCTTTATCGAAAATAATATGGCCTCTTCTATGGCTCCAGCAGCCTACGTTCAGAGCGCAGCCGATAACGGAGGGATGGCGAGCGGTGTTTTCTACATTAACGCCCATGACGGAGTAATGACCGCCCATGCCCTGGGGTCCTAAGCCTAGAGCGTTGATGCCGTCTTCCAGAAGATGTTCCATCTTGGCAGCTCTTTCGTTTTCATTGTGGCTGCCGATCGGACGCATGAGGGCTTTCTTGGAGTTCAAAGCGGCGGTTTCTACGGAAGTACCGACGCCGACACCAATCAGCAGTGGCGGGCACGCATTGAGTCCATAGGTGGTCATGCGATCCATGACGAATTTCACAACCCCTTCATAGCCTTCCCCGGGCATCAGAACGGTTGCACAACCTGGCAGGGAGCATCCGCCGCCGGACAGGTAGGTGTAAATTTCGCACTGGTCAGAATGGGGAATGATGTCCCACCATACGGTGGGTATGCCTTTGCCTACATTCTTGCCGGTGTTGTATTCATCAAAAGTCTGTACGGAATTGTGACGCAATGGGGTATCAAAGGTAGCCTGTACGACAGCTTTCCGCAGCAAAGTTTCCATGTCGTCGATATAAGGAAATTTCGTTCCGCACTGTACCCAGAACTGCGGCACCCCGGTATCCTGGCAGGATGGACGCTGCAGTTCTTCCGCCAATTCCTGGTTTCTGAACATGGTACGATAAATGACTTTGGCCATTGGGGTATCTTCTTTATCGCGAAGATCGGCCAATTTTTCTTTCACATCATCAGGCAAAACGATGGCTGTATGTCCCAAAAACTGTGCCATCACATCGGTTAATTTTTCCACTCCGTTTTTCATTTGAATGACCTCCTTATAATGCAAGCTTCTCAGGTTGCTCAAGTTTCTAAGGTTTCTCAGGTTGTCTCCTGATTTCGCCTGTCTAACATCTCACTTTTTCTTAACTGCCTGTATTATAAGCCAGTTTTAGATAAAAATAAATTTGGTAATATTGACAGTAGCATTGGAAAATTTTATGCTAAGATAGATAGTGAAATAAGCGGTAAGCTGCGTTCCCCCTTGGAGAAGGGGGAATTAAAGGGGGATAGACGCTCCTAGCGGAATACATCATTTTGCTCGATAGCCAAACAAAGAACTATTACCCGCTAGTGCGAATTGTGTCCCTTCGGGCCACTCTATCCCCGGCTTTGCCGCCCCTTCTCCAAGGGGCCACACGCTAGTGCGAATACCATTTTTATTCATTACAAACTAAAACCTTTGCGTAATTTTAAAAGACGAGTTAACGAGCATCCACTACCTACTTTATAAAAAGGGGTATTGGG
>DBLC01000175.1:0-2183 GCA_002297935.1 Dialister sp. UBA734 | reverse complement strand
TTGTGCGCCCCTTCCACCATTACGCACTACACACTTCGCATTACGCACTTTTATATCTGGAGGCACCCATGACACTTTCCCAGCTCCAATATTTCTGCGCCGTCTGCCGGTATCACAGCATCACCCGGGCGGCCCAATCGTTGTATATTTCTCAGCCCACCATTTCTACCGCCATCCATGAATTGGAAAAGGAGTTTCACCTGTCCTTATTTCTTCATACCCCAAACAAAATCGTTCTCACCGAAGAAGGGGCGGCGTTTTACAAAAAAGCCGATGAACTTTTGAAGCGAGTACGAAATATGGAAGAAGAATTCAGCCACAGCGGCCAGTCCCTTCGCCCGCTCCGCATTGGCATCCCGCCCATCCTGAGTACCGTCTTTCTGCCACAGCTGACAGAAGAATTTGAAGAGACTTACCACATCCCGCTGCAGCTCACCGAATGTGCCTCCCACCGGGCCGCCGAATTGGTACAGGAAGAGAAATTGGATATTCTCCTGGGCAATCTGGATGTATATAACCTGGAGCAATACCATTACCACCTGATGCAAGAGGACCATTACGTGTATTGCGTTTCTAAAAATCATCCCCTGGCCCAGGCCTCGTCAGTGACCTTGCCAGACTTGAAAGATGAATCGATCATCCTGTTCCATATGGACTCCGTGCAAGCCGTGACCATCCAGTCCGCCTTCCAAGCCCTGTCCCTCAAGCCCCAAGTGAAGCTGTATATCTCTCAGCTCACCACCATGATGAAATATCTGGAAAGCGGCCGCTACGGTGCGTTCCTCTATTCGTCCATTCCCATCGATGAAACGAAATTCGTCCGCCTTCCTTTGAAACCAGAAATCAAAGCGAAATTTGGGATTCTATGGAAAAAAGGAATCTTCCTGTCGCATGGATTGGAACAGTGGATACGGTTTGTTAAAAGCAGAGGTTAGGGATGGGAAGCAATTGGTATGACCTCGCTTGTAGTTATAGGTTGCTTAGGTTTCTCAGGGTTCTTAGGTTGCTCAGGTTTCTCGAACGTGCTAAGTAACGCTAACAAAATCACTGACCCATAGTCCCCTTTCTTTGAAAGGGGATAGGACGTAAGCGCAGCGAAACGTCCAGGGGATAGCTCGCTATAGCGATATGAAAACCGTTTTCCTTACTCATTTAGGTGTCTACTCTAGCGGTAAGCATGTTGCACTAGCGATTTTACCGCTAGGAGCAGGCATCACCAAGTACGCTTGATATGTTCATAGCGAAGTATACCGCTACTGCCTCCCCCTCTTGTGTTCTCCCCCGACGGGGGGGATAAACGCTAACAATGATTTCGCTAGCGTCACTTGGCATATATGAGGAACGTGAGCCACCTTAGCAACTTGAGCAACCTGAGTAACCTGTAAGCACCAGCGAAATTACACCAACTATTTCTACACAAACAATAAAAACCTACACCAAACGCTTGACTCTTGTATCATCATGTAGTACAATACAAATAAGCCAATAGGACACCGCCCATGCACGGCGCCGATCAAAAAACATGGACAAGGACCTAGCGGTCGGGTAGATGAATACATAAGAGCCCGGTGTGCTACGCACCGTTCCGCCCGCTTGAAGAACTGCCTAGGACTTCAAGGTAGAACAACAACTGAAAACACATGGATGTAAAAAGTCCGCATGGAAAAGGGATTTCGTGATTGCATCAGATGGCAATCAGCTAGCCGAATCTCTTTTTCGTGCGGACTTTTTGGCCTTTCCCCTTGGGCAATGCTGTTACGTTAAGCAAAATATGTGATGATCCCTTTCATGGGAAAGGTTCTGAAGGTTCTAAGGGTTCTAAGGGTTCTGAAGCTCCTCAAATGTGCCTGTTACCGTAACCGTCATTTCGACCGATCGTATTTGTGCTTTGTGATGCAGGAGTATTGAAATGAGATGTGCCCCTGAGTGGAGAAATCTCATCAGCACTAGCGGTAAGGGCTTAATGAATGAAGTCGTCATGTAGCAATTGTGATATAGGATAAGCAAAGCAAGCGATTCCACAATTCTATTCGTCTCTTTGCTCTTCTCACCGGTCAAAATGACGTTAGCGATAATGGCGTTGTATATGATATAATATAAAACGTATGTAAGAAATATAAATTATTGAATGCTCGTTCATTCACACTCAGGCGGTTAAGGGTAATGCTGTTAAGTTAAGAATT
>DBLC01000177.1:16710-28665 GCA_002297935.1 Dialister sp. UBA734 | reverse complement strand
CATACCTACTAACGCAAATCCTTAACTTAACAACATTGCCTTAAACGGAGAGAGACTGGGTTAAAAAGGTTATAAAAGGTTATGCCATACCATATGACATAACCTTTTATAACCCTTTTAACCTTTTGGCAAACCGTATTTCCTCACTGTGACATATAACCATTCAGTAGAATAATAACCTTATATACTTTGCGGTACAGTCCCAATGACTTCTCATTCCTAACTATTCTCTTGAACCAGTCCAACCAAAAGTGTACAATGGAAAGAAAATCACCGCTGGTACGAAAGGAGACTCACCATGGATCGTTCACAATACTTAGAAAGTATGGGTATCACCATTTCCAGGCGTGCGCTCTTTTCTTATACCACCCAGCCCCAGGGGAGTTATGGGCTTCACGTGATTTTCAATCAATTTCTGAAAGAGAAGAAAATCGCCCAGTTTGACCGGGACAAGGACCACTGGTACACCTTTCTGGCTGATTACGTGGTGTTCCGGTTGTACATTGCGAAATATGTTCTCCGAGACTATGCCAAAGATTACACCCCGCTGCTTCGTATTTTCAAAGGGATTCACCAGATTGAAGAAGATTTCCCTCACTTTTTCCGGGAAGAAGCCAATCCGGGCCGGGCGGTGGGAGACAATGATTTCATCCCTTCCACGTTGGATTCCCGTTACGATGGCAAAGGCATGGAATCTTTTTATGAGCTGTTCAATTCCATTTCCACCACCATGGAAGCCAAACCGCTGGATCGGAACCGCCGGTTGAAGGGCATCATCACCACCGGGCTTTCTGAATTGGCAAAGAAAAATCACATTCCTTTGTACACGCCGATTTTCTGGTTCTTCAGTCAGGAAACTTTACGATATGCCAAATTTCTAGCGGACTTCTACAAAGGCCTCATTCCCGATGAATTTTACGAGACCATGAACGCCCGCCCCTATGAAGCGGTGCAAAAGAAAGAGGACCCTTTCTACACCGACTACCATCTCCCCGCCTTCATCGCCATTTTCGTAGCCGGCCTCTTGCTGGTGGTGCTGCTGCAAGCACAATAAACCGTAGCCAGATATGCGTCATTTTTCATTTAAAAGAATGGGATAAAAAGGTTATCATTCTACTCATTCCCACAACCTAACACAGAAAAACTATCGCTATCATCAAGGTTATAAAAGGGTATGATTCTGCCAAGTTGTATCGTTGCATTAGATAAAAATACCGCTATCATCAAGGTTATACACATAACCTTGATGATAGCGGTATTTTTTCATATTTTCCAATAGAAATCTGTAGAATAATAACCTTTTGACAGGCCAAATGCATGACAATTGCCTAAGAACATATCAGCAATGATACCCCTTTTCTCCACTTGTATAAATGAAAAATGTCTCAAAAGGAATCAGCGATGTGCCACATTCTCCCATCCCGGGTTGTGTTCGATTTCTGGATGGTCGCCGGTGAAGACTCGTTTGGCGTAGGGGTCGCTTTTGAGCTGCCAACGCAGCCAGGCGGTGATGTAGGCATCGGCCTGTTCTTGGATTTCCAGGTGGTCCGCCCGTTTTCTGCGGCCCATGACGGAGTTTTCGTTGGACAGTTTCTGGAAATTTTCTTTCATCTCCGAAAGAGGTGTGATGAGCTTCCGATCCAGTGGCCCTGTACCTGCCACCATGAATACGGGAATTTTCACTTTCCCTGTGTCATAGAGCCAGCTTTTGAGATGGAGTTTCTGGCTGATTCCTTTTGTCACCGCCGACACGGTCACCATGGTTTGATAGTCATCATTCTGGTTTCGTTCCAGTGCATGATAGGCCCCGGCACCCCCTTGGGAATAGCCCACAATGCCGATATGCTTTTCATCCACTTTCTGATAGAAGGGGCTGCCTTCGGTTTGAGACAGCTGTTTCATCTGCGATAACCCATACTCCGCCGAGTAGCCCAGTCCGGTTTGGGAATCCGTATTTCCCAGCACAATAAAACCCCAGGACGCCAAGTGCTCATAAAGCGGTTCGTCGTTATCACAGGACCCGCCGGTGCCGTTCAGCATAATCACCAAGGGCCACGTGCGCTCCCGCTCCTCCAGCACCGCCGGATACCACACTTTGTACTTGTAATTGCCATAGTCTGGATTGTTCTTGGAAATAATAGAAGACTTCACAGGATACGTTCCGGGCAAGCGATAATATTGCTCAATCTTCCCCTTGTCTTGGATCTCCAGCGCATAGTCAGGGGAAATCATGTACCCTGCGTCTACCGCTGGATAGGCGCTGCATAGTAATGTAGCCGTTATGACAACAGAGAATAAATTCATCGCGAAATCCCTTTCTAAAAGGTTATAAAAGGTTATAAAAGGTTAAAAGGGTTACTCTATCAGCATTTCATAACCTTTCAATAACCCTTTTTAACCTTGTATTTCACCATATCATGCCAAAGGAAAACGACGAACTCGGCAGAGTATAACCTTTTTCTCTATCGGTTTTCATACCAACCGATGCTATCCCTAACACCGACAGCGTCATTTCATCATCATAAATTCCTTCCGCAGTTCCGGATTGTCGTGGAAGGCGCCGGAAGCGGCCAGGGTGCGTGTTTTGGTTCCTGGTTTCTTGATGCCCCGGGCAGTCATGCAGGAATGTTCCCCTTCGATATACACAATCACATCGTCCGAATGGGTCACCATTTTCATGATATCCCGGATATCGGTGCCAATTCGTTCCTGGATTTGGAACCGCTTCGATACCGCATCGGCAATGCGGGCGATTTTGGACAGTCCGATGACCCGGCCGTGAGGAATGTAGCCCACAGCCACTTTCATGTTGTACATCAGAGCAATGTGGTGTTCGCAATGGGAAAATATTTCAATATCCTTCACCACCACCATATCACTTTCCGGAGTGGCAAAGGTTTTTTCAAATTCTTTGGCAATGTCTTCGTTGGACACCGCATTGTACGCGAACTGTTCCGCCATCATGTCCGCAAAGCGCTTCGGCGTCTCCAAAAGGCCTTCTCTCTGGGGATCATCTCCCACGGCTTCGATAATCAGCCGGGCTGCTTCTTCTAATTTTTTTACGTCTACCATTATACGCCTCTCCTATTGGGATCCCAGATGATTTTATGGAGCTGCACCTGTACCCGTACATCATATAGCTGATGCTGTTTCACATAGTCCACCAAATCCGCTGGCTGAATTCGGCCCCACACGGGACTGACAAAAAATTCCGGGTCATGACCCTGATGGAAATAGGACTGAATCACTTCTTTCATTTCATCCATATCTTCCACGGAGCTAACCACAAATTTCAATACGTCCTCTTTTCCCAGCAGCGGGAAATTTTCTTTTCGCATCTGCGCCTTCATACCGCTTCCGCTGCATTTGAAGTCCATGGTATAAAACAACCCCTTGGGACGCTGGGCAAAAAGCAGCACCGCCCCATTGGTTTCGATATTCACCTCATAGCCTTCTTCGGCCAAGGCTTGGCACAAAGGAAATAAGGGATGCAGCATGGGCTCCCCGCCGGTCAAGGTGATTCGTTTCCACGGGAACTGATGAATCCGATGGAGCAATTCTTCCTGGGTCAATGCTTCCGCTGTATCAGCCAAGGTCAGCGAATAGGCGGTATCACAATAATTGCACCGCAGATTGCACCCTGCCAGACGAACGAAAATCGCCATGTACCCAGTCCGCTTTCCTTCTCCGTCGATGCTGTCAAAAATTTCCGTCACATGGAAAAGTCCATCATCGTAGCGATAGTTACTTTTCATAGGTGGCTACATTCCCTTCGGTTTCTTGCACAGACACGCGAATGCAATGGGGAATCCGATCACAAAGCCATTTGGCAATGTTCTCGGCGGTGGGATTCAAATCCACCAATACATCGTTGATCACATGGTGGTCGAACTGGTTCACGATTTCTTTAATCTTGCTGAAATCCACCACCATGCCATTCCGGTCCAACGTGTCATTCTGCACCGTCACCGTAATAATCCAATTGTGACCATGCAAATTGGTGCACTTGCTATCATAATCGAGGTGCAAAAAATGCGCCCCAGACACTTCGATTCGTTTGGTTACAGTAAACATATGCTTTCCTTTCTATCTTTATATTCATAAGTCATTTATAGCAAATTTGTAATAGTTAGAAGTTAGAAGTTAGAAGTGAGAAATGGTGGTAGACCGGTGACTAGTGACTAGTGACTGGGATTGCATTTTCTAGTCACCAGTCACTAGTCACCAGTCACCGATATAAGGGGTATTGGGGCGCTATACGAATTGCTGCGCCCCTTCCTTCATTTCTAACTTCTCACTACTCACTTCTCACTGCTTTAAAGCTGGATCTTCCACGCCATTGGCAGCGAAAGCAGCGGCCCGGTCGATGCAGGTACCGCAGGTGCCGCAGGGTTTGTCTCCCCCTTCGTAGCAGCTCCAAGTGAGTTCATAAGGGGTATGCAGTTTGAGCCCCGTAGCGACCACACCGGCTTTATTCATTTCTGCAAAAGGAAATACCAAGTGTACTTTGCCGTAGGTGCCAATCCGCACTGCATCGCCCATGGCTTTCAAAAACGGCTCGCTGCAATCCGCATAGGCATCGCCGGCCGCATCATCGGCGTGGGCACCAATGTAAATATCCACATCGTCATTTTCAAACAAAGACGCTGCCAAAGAGGCTGCCGTGGAAAGCATCAATCCATTCCGGAAAGGCACATAGGTAGACACTTTTCCTTCCCCATTTTCCTCAATCTGCTGGGCATAGCTTTCGTGCACAATGTCTTCGGTGGAATTTTCCAACAGCGAGCAATTGGAATACTGGAAAATAGCCGACAAATCAAATTCATAATGTTTCAAGTGATAATAATCTGCCACTTTCCGTGCCGCTATAATTTCTTTTTTATGCTTCTGTCCATAAAAAATGGAAGCAGTCACCACATTCTCTGCTCCCAGTTTGTCTACAGCCAGGGATACACAAGTGGTAGAATCCACACCCCCGCTGGATAATATAATTGCCTTTTTCATCTTTCCTCCTGTTTTTTTAAGTTGGTTAACAGATGACAACTGGAATATATAACCTTTTTATTATACCACTATTTGACAAGTTTTTTTAGTGCGTAATGCGAAGTGTGTAGTGCGTAATGGTGGAAGGGGCGCACAAAATTTGGAAGCGCCCCAATCCTCCCTATTTAGTAATGTCATTAAGTTAAGCGAAATATGGGATAATTTCATTGGAGTCAAAGTTTCTCAGGTGGCTCAGGTTTCTCAAGCTTCTCAGGTTCCCCGAATGAGATGATAACGCTACCGTTTATTGGCACATTCGAGGAACCTGAGCCACCTTAGCAACTTGAGTAACCTGAGTAACTTGTGCCCTCTAGCCAAATCATACTTACTGGCTCAAATCCTTAACTTAACAGCATTACCCTATTTAGTGGCTCGTTAATTCAATTTTCAAGTCACAGAAAACTAGATAAGTCATTGCTCTCTGTTGTTAGTTGTTAGTTGTTGGTTGTCTGGCTCCAAACAACCAACAACAATCATGATATAATATGTCATATAAAAATAGCGGCGGCTTTATGAATTGTGCCGCCGCACCTTCATTACGCACTACGCACTTCGCACTACGCATTATTTAAACGAGGTTTATCATGCACACCTTTACCAAAGCCCTCGCCGCTCTGACTCTCGGAGCCATCACGATATATCACCTGTCCCGCAAGAAGAAAACCATCCAACTGCCAGCGGGAGAAAGCACCTATTTCCTGCCAGAAAAGAAAGGGGCCTGCCAAGATGCGATCCCGGTGTATTATTTCCGCCCGGCCACCTGGACCGAGGAACAGCCTGTTTTTATCGCTTTCCCTGGATACACCAGAAATGCCAAAGGATTTGCGAAGCGATTGGAAGAACTGGCAGTGAAATACAACATGCTCATTGCCTGCCCGGAATTTTCCACCAAGAAATATCCCGGTGCCTGCTGCTACCAGGAAGGAAATATGTCTGACGCGGACGACACCACCGGTCATATCCAAGAGCGAAAAGATTGGAACTTTGACACCGTAGACCGACTGGTGCTTGCCATCCGCAAACGAACCCACGCCAAAGGCAAGGTGCTTCTCTTCGGTCATTCGGCCGGCGGCCAATTCATGCACCGGTACAGTCTTTTCTCCAGAAATTGCACCGCCGATGCCATTCTGTGTGCCAATGCGGGCTGGTTCACCATGCCGGACCGCACCATTTCCTTCCCTTATGGTATGAAAGACTTGCCTGTCACCGACAAAGACCTGGCCCGTGCCTTCGCCCGTCCGGTCACTATGCTCATGGGCAGTTTGGATATTTCCAGAAAGAAACCTTTCCGCGACACCCCGGAAGCCGATGCCCAGGGACTAAACCGCATGGAACGATGCACCCATTATTTCCATAGCTGCCAGAAGAAAGCCCAGGAACTACACGTCCCCTTCCGCTGGCAGCTCCAAGTGGTAGAAGACGCCGCTCATGAAGGCGGCAAAATGGCCGAAGGAGCCATGAAACTTTTCTGCGAAGAACCACTGGATGATACGGTGGGAATGTAAAAGGCAGTGAGAAGTTAGAAGTTAGAAATGGTGGTAGCGGCGCACAACTTATAAAGCACCGCAAATAGGAATAAAAGGGTATCATAACAATTACCATGTATATCACTTGCCATTTACTCCAATAAGCAAAAGGTTATTATTCTACCGTTTCCTACTTCTTAGAAATATAATCTACCGCTCTATACAAGGTTATAAAAGGTTATCACAAATAACCCTGTATACCCTTCATAACCTTGTGACAAGCCGTAAACGTTCTTTGTGAGATAATCAGCGTCAGAAGGATAATAACCTTCTCACTAGCCTCATTTTCCTGTATAATAAAGAAAAGAACCTATTGTATTTATAAAGGAGACTCAATTATGCAAGGCGGCGACGCGGACGAATTTATCGATTATATGAATGACGGCGAAGCTTCTGTGCGGCACAGAGGATACGTCTATCGTTTTTCCGGATTAAAATACCATCCCGGAAGAGACACCTACAGCATCAGTGTAGAAAAATACCGTTTTTCCAAAGAACCATTTGAAGAATTCATGCAGCTCATCTACAACTACGAATCGGAAGATCCAGACGACGTGCTGAACCACCTCACCGAAGATATCCTGTGGGATGGAAAAACGTTCTATGAATTGGAAAAAGCATTGACTTGGATTGACTGGTGAAAATGCAATTAGGAATTAGGAATTAGAAATGAGGAATGAGGAATGAGGAATGAAGGTAGCCTGGCACAATTCATATAGCCAGGCAATCTATAAAAGGGTATCCTCAATGATTCCATTTCCTCATCTATCATTTACACGGACTGTCAAAGGGTTATGATTCTACTGATTTCAATTTCAAAAACAGTTACAAAATACCGCCAGCACCAAGGTTATAACAGGTTATGCCAATAACCCTTTTTAACCTTGATACTAGCGGTATTTTCCTTTGTTACGTTATCGAAATCAGAAGAATAATAACCCTTTGATCATCCACATAAATGACAATGGGAAAGAATCAAATCAGCAGTGATACCCCTTTTTTATCATTTGCGGCGCTTCCAAATTTTGTGCGCCGCCACCACCACTCCTCACTCCTAACTATCCTCTATTTTTACACATCAAATGACGCATAAGCAAAACACACAAAAAAAGCAGCCTTTCGGCTGCTTTTTCGAGTGAAAGAAATTAGTCTTTCAATTTGATCACTACATATCTGTACGGTGCTTCGCCTTCAGATTCTGTGGTGATGGCATGGTCATCCTGGAGAGCCAGATGAATGATGCGGCGTTCGCCAGCGGCCATCGGTTCCAGGCGAACTTCTTCACCGGTCCGTTTGACTTTGCCAGCCAGTCGTTTAGCCAGGGCTTCCAAGGTATCTTTACGACGTTCTCTGTAGTTTTCTACATCAAGAAGAACGAAGTAATGATGACGGAAGGATTTGCCAGCGGCCAGATTGGTCAGATACTGGAGAGCATCCAAGGTCTGTCCGTGTTTGCCAATCAGAATGCCCAGTCCATCGCCGTGGAGGTTGATGAGGATTCGTTCTTCGCTCATCATGCATTCCATGGTGACCGTGAGATGCATCCCGCTGAATACGCCAGCCAGGAAGGCTTTCGCTTCTTCAGCGGTCTGTTTCTGTTCTTCTGGATTGAGCACAAATTCTTCGCGGGCTGGTTTCTTTTCTGCCGGTGCTTCTTCCGCAGCAGGAGCTTCCACTTCTTCAGCGGCTGCTTTTTCTTCGACCGGAGCCGGTGCTGCTTCTTCAGCGTTTGCTGCAGGAGCAACTTCGACTGGCGTTTCTTCTGCCGGAGCGTCTTCGGTGACTTCTTCCGGTGCTTCTTCCGGTGCAGAAATATCTACGACAGCCATTTTCTTATGAAACATGCCAAAGAGTCCGCTGGAAGGTTGTTCCACTACATGGACAATCGCTTCCTCCCGACTGATTCCCAGCTGTTCCAGCCCTTGCTGTACAGCGGCTTCAATGGTTTTTGCTGTGATTCTTACTGTTCTCATTTCGTTTCATCAGCCTCCCCAGTCGCACTCTTTACGTCTTTGGACGCAGTATCTTCCGGTTTCTTGTCGCCGGTTTCTTTCACGTTGGTATCAGAAGAATCTGCTTTCACAGGTTCTTTCTTATTTTCTTGTTCAGCATCCGCTTGGGGTGCGTCGTCTTTCTTCTTAACGACTTTCTTGATCACCTTTTTGCGGATAATTTTCTTTTTCTTCGGTTCTGCTTTCGGCTGGTTGGCCCCATGAACGGTCAAAGTGCCTTTGGTCGCTCCTTTTCCGCTCAAGCGTTCCACCATTTCATCCCGATACATGATGGTCTGCTGTACCAACTGATAGAGGTTGCAGACAATCCAGTAAATAACCAGGCCACTTGGGAAATTGAGAGACATCCAACCAATCATGATAGGCATCATGAGAAGCATGGTCTTCTGGTTGCTCGGTGCATCTTTCGGGGTGGTCTGCCAGGAAATAATAAAAGTAGAAGCCGCAGAAAGTACAGGAAGAATATAGGTTTCATCCGGTACAGCCAGACTTTCCAGCCACAGGAAACTTTCGTGGGCCGGATCATAGGCAAATCCCTGCAGGGCATAGTAGATGGAAACCAGGAATGGCATCTGAATCAGAAGAGGCAGGCAGCCAGACAGCGGAGAGGCACCATTTTCTTTGTACAATTTACCCATTTCTTCACGAAGTTTCTGTGGGTCATTTTTGTACTTCTTCTGAATCTTCTGCATTTCCGGCTGAATGGCCTGCATGGCTTTCATGGACCGGATCTGTTTCAGTGCTAACGGGAGCAGCAAGGTTTTGATGATAATGGTCAAAACGATGATGGCGATCCCATAGCTCGGGAATCCCAGGTCTTCTGTCATTTTGTAGCAGAATTCCAGGCATACACGCATGATTTCTGCCAAAAATCCTACCAACTGAGAAAGAACGGGAATTTGAAAATCACTCATTCAATGACTCCTTATACGGCCTATATTGCAGCCGCTAAATACCCAGGCCTTCTAAATTTCAAGAGCCTGGTGAGTTTTGGAAAATAGGTTTTCGTCCGTTATGGTGAGGAAATAGAGCGACAAAAATTCAGTTAGAAGTGAGAAGTTAGAAGTGAGAAATAGTGGAAGGGGCCCACAATTCATATAGGGCCCAATACTTCATATAATTGGGGTGGTGACTGGTAGACTAGTGACTGGTGACTGGAAAATGCGCTCCCAGTCACCAGTCACTAGTCACGAGTCACCATCATTTCTCACTTCTAACTTCTCACTAAAAAAAGCAGCCTTTTTCACGGCAAAGGATCATAGCCGCCCTTATGGAAAGGGTGACATTTTGAAATCCGTTTGATCGCGAGCCAGCTGCCTTTTAGGGCTCCATATTTTTGCAGTGCCTGCAATGCATACTCACTGCAGGTCGGATAGAAACGACAGCAAGGAGGCTTCAAGGGAGAAATAAAAGTTCTATAGAATCGGATCAAAGCGATCAGAAAAACTTTCATGATTATTTCACCAGGATTCCAGCTTTACGCCACAAGGATAAAATAGCTTTCTCCGCTTCCTGATAGGTGGCCCTGGTCAGGAAAGAGCCTGCCAGCATGACGACTTCGCAATTCGGCTTCAGTTCAGCCATATGAAGGCGATACACTTCCTTCATCAGACGCCGTGCACGATTTCGTGCAAAAGCGTGGCCGATTTTCTTCGTCGAGACAAAGCCAATCCGTACAGCACTTCGCCGGGTCTTTACCACATAGCAAAGTCCTGCTCTATTGCTGAAACGTTTACCGGACCGATAAATTCTACGGTAATCCCTGTTCTGTCTTATACGAGAAGACCGAGGGAGCGTAAACCCCACTCTCTCCTCGTTTTCTTCTAGATTAGGCACTTAATACCTTTCTGCCTTTTGCTCTTCTTCTCTTCAGAACAATACGGCCTGCTTTTGTCTTCATACGAGCGCGGAAACCGTGGGTCTGTTTTCTCCAGTGGTTGTTCGGCTGGAATGTCATCTTTGCCATGTATAAACACCTCCTTACATCGTGGTCGTGCTATTTGCGTGCACCATAACAGAATAATTATATCTAAGTCATAGAAACATGTCAATGAGAAATGTGATTTTCTCTTTGATTTCCTCCACCTCACAAATCATTTAAACGTATGACTCAAAAGGTTATGATTCTACAGATTTCATTTGCATAACAATGAGATGATGCCATATCAGAAAGGTTATAAAAGGTTACTATTCTACAGATTCCGTTTTCATAACAATGATATGTGCCGTATGCAAAAGGTTATAAAGGGTTATTATGTTCCAACCATAACCTTTTATAACCTTTTCTGGAGCGGTGTTTCCCATTTGTGAGACATCCGCAGTGAATGGAACAATAACCTTTTCGACAATAGCCATAAATGAACCATGTCACCAACGAATCCCGCAGAATAATAACCTTTCACACACTTGATTTCACCCAACATATCATTTGCTCTTCAAGAGAAGCATCCCGCTTCCTAACACAATCAGTGCGCCGCCGATCCAGGAGAATAGGGACAGAGATTCGCCCCAGAGGCACCAGCCTAGGATGACGTGGAAAAGGATGCCTGTATACATCACGAAATTGACCGTCACCGGATGGATATGGGTGCAGGCCCATGTGAAAGACAGCTGGGCCATCAGGGCCGATACAGAAAGAACCAGCAGCCAAAACCATTCTTCTCCCTGTGGCATGGTGGCCGTATCGCTGACCATGAGAAATAAACCGCCCAGCATACTGTAAAATTGGAAATAGAAAACCAGCTCAATGCCAGAATGACCGCCCCGTTCTGTTAATTTTCCGATACACGTATAGGCACAGGCAGAGCAAAAGGCGGAAACCATACCAATCAAAGCGTACCCATTAAAGGAAGAAAAATTCCACACCTGCAGAACCAAAGCGGCTCCCACGGTGATCACCACCAGCCAGGGCCGAATATTTCCTGAGGGAGTGGTCTTGAGAAATAGAGGAGACAGGAGACACATAAAGAAAGCCGCCAACTGGGCTAGAATGGACGCATCTCCTAAGGTCACCCCTTTGAGGCAATAGAAAAACAGCAAAATGCCCAAGCCACCCATGAACCCGCGGAGCTGCAAAATCCAAAAGTCTTTTCCAGAAAATACAGGCTCTCTGGTCCGCCACGCTAAAAATGGCAAAAAAGCCAATCCCACAATGCCACGCACAAAAGTCAACTCGCCGGTCCCTAGATATCCCACCGCTTTGGCTCCCACATCCATACCGGTAAAGAAAAACGCCGCCAGAATGGAAGCCAAAATACCTAGTGTCGTTGTTTTTGATGCGTGATTCATGAGGTGTGTATATCTCCTTTGCTTGTTATGGTGACTGGTTTTCGCTCCGCTCGCACGAGCGGAGCGAGAACCTTCAGAACCTTCAG